>NZ_JAOEDV010000091.1:0-16713 GCF_029837545.1 Stenotrophomonas sp. GD04024
GACCTGCCCGTCGCGCACGTCCACCGGCACGGCCCGCAGGCGGTCGCCCTTGCACGGGCCGGCGATGCAGTCGCCGCTGTCCAGCGCGAACGAGGCGCCGTGCGCGGCGCACACCAGATGGCCTTCACGGCTCTTCAGGAACTGGCCGGGCGCCCAGTCCAGGCGACGGCCGGCATGCGGGCAGATGTTCAGGAAGGCACGCACCTGCATGCCGTCGCGATACAGCAGCACCGACTCGGCATCGCCATCGACCACCGCTTCGACCTCGGCAAACGCGCCATCGGCAATGGCATCAAGGGCGATCAGGGCAGCAGCGGCAGTCATGGCGAAGGCTCGGACAGTAAAGCGACATTGTCGCACGCCTGCTCAGGTGACTGGCTGCAAGATGAACACAAGTCATTGATTCGTAATAAGCACAGGCTATATTTAACGAGTTTTTCACTCAATGACAGTGGCGCGTCCCGATACTCTGTTTTCGCTGATCCCAGCCTATCGAGCCGCCATGTTCAATCGCGCATCCGCCTTCAACCAGTTCCGCACCCTGTTCGCGCCGCGCAAGCCGCGCCACCCGTTGGTGCGCGTTGCCGTGGGCCTGCTCGGCCTGGCGATCCTGGCCGCGATGGTGTTCATCGGCGTGTTCGTCGGTGCGGCGATGATTCTGGTCGGCCTGGCGTGGAAGCTGCTGGCTGCACGCAAGCCGGGCACCGCCCGTCCGGTCGATCCGACCGTGGTCGAGGGCGAGTACCGTGTGGTGCGCAAGCCGGTGTTGCCGGCCTCGCGTTGATCCATGCCTTCCGCGCCCGCTGACGGCGGGCGCCATGCGTTCTAGACTGCGGGCACGCCCTTCCTGGATGCCCGCATGTCCGATGTCTCCGATGTGATCCCTGCCGTTGCCCTGCCGCGTGTGCCGGTCGTGGGCGGCGGCAGTTTCCCCGTGCACCGCATCTACTGCGTGGGCCGCAACTTCGCCGACCATGCCCGTGAAATGGGCGCGGCGGTGCCGGCCGCCGATGACCGCGGCCGCCCGATGTTCTTCAGCAAGCCCGCCGATGCGATCGTGGTCGGCCATGACGATGCCATTCCCTATCCGCCGGCGACCGCCAACCTGCACCACGAAGTGGAACTGGTGGTGGCGATCGGCCGTGATGCACCGGCCGGCGAGCTGGCCGTGGCCGATGCCGATGCACTGGTCTACGGCTATGCCGTCGGCCTGGACCTGACCCGCCGCGATCTGCAGGCGGCCGCCAAGGACAAGGGCCACCCGTGGGATGCCGCCAAGGGCTTTGATGCCTCCGCGCCGATCAGCGAGATCGTGCATGCCGCCGAGGTTGGTGACCTGGCCGCGCTGAACCTGTCGCTGGAGGTCAACGGCGAAGTGCGCCAGCAGGCGTTGCTCGACCAGATGATCTGGAACGTGCCGGAGATCCTGCATGAGCTGTCCAAGCTGTGGCAGCTGCGCGCCGGCGACCTGGTGTTCATGGGCACCCCGTCCGGGGTGGCTGCGCTGAAGCCCGGCGACCGCTTCAGTGCCCGACTGGAGAACGTGGCCGAGCGCCACGGCGTGATCGCCGGCTGACATCACCTGCGCTACCCTGCGCGCTGTCCACTTCCCTCACCGGAGAAAAACAACAATGGGAATGCTCACCGAGTTCAAGGAATTCGCGATGCGCGGCAACGTCATCGACCTCGCCGTCGGCGTGGTGATCGGCGCGGCCTTCGGCAAGATCGTGACCGCGCTGGTCGAGAAGATCATCATGCCGCCGCTGGGCCTGCTGATCGGCAAGGTGGACTTCTCGCAGCTGGCCTGGACGCTGTCACCGGCCAGCATCGGTGCCGACGGCAAGGAGATCCCGGCGGTGGTGATCGGCTATGGCGACTTCATCAATACGCTGATCCAGTTCGTGATCGTGGCGTTCGCCATCTTCCTGGTGGTGAAGACGATCAACCGCCTGTCGCGCAAGCAGGAAGCCGCCCCGGCCGCACCGGCCGAGGAAGTGGTGCTGTTGCGCGAGATCCGCGACAGCCTGAAGAAGTAAGGTCGCAGAACGGTAGTGCCGGCCGCTGGCCGGCAACATCGGAATATGTGGGTGCCGGCCAGCGGCCGGCACTACCGCGACTACCGAAAGCCCCGCTCCGGCGGGGCTTTCGCTTTGCCGAACGTGGCGGAAAACAGCGTTCGCGCCAGCCATGACCTCCCGCCCATGCGCACCCCTGAACGACTGTTAAGCTCCAAGGCTTAGGTCCCTTCCCGGAGTTGTCCATGCGTCGCCGTGTGCTTGCCATCGCATCCTCCCTCGCCCTGCTGGCCGCCCCGGCCTTCGCGGCGCCGCGCACCACCACCCTGCCCCCGGCCTCGCTGGCCACCGCCGCACAGCTGCGCGACCAGGCACTGGCTGACGACACCGGCTGGAAGGTGGTCGAATCGCTCACCACCGAGATCGGTCCGCGCATCGCCGGCAGCGAAGCCGATGCCCGCGCCGTGGCCTGGGCCGAAGCCAAGTTCAAGGCACTCGGCTTCGACAAGGTATGGAAGGAACCGGTGACGTTCCCGAAGTGGGAACGCCGCAGCGAACATGCCGCGGTGACCGGCAAGAATCCGCAGCCGCTGCAGATCACCGCGCTGGGCGGCAGCCCGGGCGGCACCGTTGAAGCCGAGGTGGTGCGCTTTGCCGATCTGGCCGCATTGCAGGCCGCACCGGCCGGCTCGCTGAAGGGCAAGATCGCTTTCGTCGATTACCAGATGCTGCCGTTCCGCGATGGCCGCGACTACGGCCGTGGCGGCGCGATCCGCAGCAAGGGCCCGTCGGAGGCGATCCGCAAGGGCGCGGTCGGCTTCCTGATGCGCTCGGCGGGTACCGACTCGCATCGCGTGCCGCACACCGGTATCACCCGTTTCGATGAAGGCCTGACGCCGGTGCCGTCGGCAGCACTGTCGGTGCCCGATGCCGATCAGCTGGCGCGCCTGCTGGCCCGTGGCAGCACCACGGTGAAGGTGGCGCTGGATTGCGGCTGGGATGGCACGGCCACCTCGTACAACGTGATCGGCGAGATCACCGGCCGCAGCCTGCCGAAGGAAGTGGTGGTGATTGGCGGTCATCTGGATTCGTGGGACCTGGGCACCGGCGCGGTCGATGACGGCGCAGGCGTGGGCATCACCATGGCGGCCGGCCACCTGATCGGCCAGCTCAAGCAGGCGCCGAAGCGGACCATTCGCGTGATCGCCTTCGCCAACGAGGAACAGGGCCTGTACGGCGGCAAGGCCTACGCCGAAGCGCACGCCAAGGACGTGGCCCTGCATCAGCTGGCAGCCGAGAGCGACTTCGGTGCCGGCCGCATCTATGCCTTCAACACCGGTTCGCCGAACCCGGAGGGCTCGCGCGAAGCGACCCGGCAGATCGCCGAAGTGATGAAGCCGCTGGGCATCGAGTACCAGGCCGACAAGGGCGGCCCGGGCCCGGATGTCGGCCCGCTGGCGGCCAAGGGCGGTGCGTGGGCATGGCTGGCGCAGGATGGCTCGGACTACTTCCACCTGCACCACACCGCCGACGACACGCTGGACAAGATCGACCCGAAGGCCCTGGCGCAGAACGTGGCTGCCTACACGGTATTCGCGTACCTGGCCGCGGAAGCTGACGGTGGTTTCGGCAGCGAGGCCAAGGCAACCACGCCGCCGAACGAATGACGCTGGCGCCGGGCCATGCCCGGCGAGCGCAGCGGGAAGAGCGGTGCGAACCGAGGTTCGCACCCACCGGGCAATGGCGCACCCACAGGGCGTGGCGTGGTTCAGCGCCCTCGCCCTGGCGAGGGATCGGACCTCGATCCTGTCAGCCCTCCCACACACGGGTGTTGCGCACGCCCAACCGCTTTGGATTGAACAGCGGATCCGTACCGGCATGCCGATGCTGTTCGTAGTCGCGCAATGCCGCCAGCGCCGGCTTCTGCAGCAGCAGGATGGCGATGATGTTGAGCCAGCTCATCAGGCCCACCCCGATGTCGCCCAGCGACCATGCCACCGTTGCGCTGTTCACCGCCGAGTAGCCGGCAACCGCCAGGAACAGCAGCTGGAATGCCCCCATCACCCACCGCGAAGGACGATCCCGGCACAGGTAGCTGACGTTGGTCTCGGCCATGTAGTACAGCGCCAGGATGGTGGTGAACGCGAATGGCAGGATCGCCAGCGCCACGAACGAACGGCCGAAGCCCGGCAGCGCCGATTCCACGGC
The DNA here is from genome assembly GCF_029837545.1 of Stenotrophomonas sp. GD04024. Lineage (NCBI taxonomy): Bacteria > Pseudomonadati > Pseudomonadota > Gammaproteobacteria > Lysobacterales > Lysobacteraceae > Stenotrophomonas > Stenotrophomonas sp. GD04024. The sequence goes on from NZ_JAOEDV010000091.1 coordinate 4,224, forward strand.
GTGCTGCACGAAACGCGGCCCGGCCTCGACACCCGGAAGATTGGCCAGCAGCAGGCGGGCCTCATCGGGAACGCCGTTCACCGCCGGGTCGTAGATGTTGTACAGGCCGGTGGACAGGATCAGGAATGCGGTTGCGCTGCACACCACCATCGTGTCGATGTAGACCGAGAACGACTGCACCAGTCCCTGCTTGACCGGATGCGAGACTTCGGCGGCAGCGGCCGCATGCGCTCCACTGCCCATGCCGGCCTCGTTGGACAGCACGCCGCGGCGAACGCCCCACTGGATGGCGGTGCCGATCATCGCGCAGAAGGCCGCGTCCACGCCGAATGCACTGTTCAACACCAGCATGATCACGCCGGGCACCTTTTCCGCGTTGAGCACCATCACCAGCGCCGCAACCATCAGGTAAGCCACCGCCATCAGTGGCACCACCCATTCGGCTACCCGTGCAATACGCCGCACACCACCGATCAGGATGATGCCCAGCACCACCAGCAGCACCACGGTGGTGGTCATCACCGGCACATCCCAGGCTTCGTTCACCGCACTGGTGATCGCATTGGACTGGGTCCCTGCCAGCATGGCGCCGGCGAGCACGGTCACCAGCGCGAACAGCACTGCATACCAGCGCTGGCCCAGGCCCTTCTCGATGTAGTACGCCGGCCCGCCGCGGTACTGGCCCTTGGCATCACGGTCCTTGTAGATCTGCGCCAGGGTGGATTCGATGAACGCACTGGAGGCACCGAGAAAGGCCACCACCCACATCCAGAAGATCGCCCCCGGGCCGCCGAAGGCGATGGCCATGGCCACGCCGGCGATGTTGCCTACGCCGACCCGGCTGGACAGCGAGATCGACAGTGCCTGGAACGGTGACACCCCGGACTCGGAGCGTTCATGGCGGAACACCAGGCGCAGCATGTCCGGCAGCGCACGCAGCTGGATGAAGCGGGTGCGCACGCTGAAGTACAGGCCGGTGAGCAGGCACAGCACCACCAGGTAGGGGCTCCAGACCACGCCCAGGATCGCATTGACGATGGATTCAATGTTCATCGGCGGCCCCTCAGAAGAACATGCCGAGGGCGACCTGGGGGCTGACGATACGCCCGGTGTTGCGCCCGGCCACGGTGAATTCGACGCCGGCAATCAACCCCAGCGAGGGGCTGAAGTGATACTCCACGGCAGGCGCCAGGCTGACGTTGCGGCTGGCCGGGCGGCGTTCGTCGATGCGCTCGATTACCCCCGCACCGTTGCGGGCGAAGCCACTCAGCCGCTGGACGGTCTCGCGGCTGGCGGCCAGTTCCATCACCCCCACCCAGCGCGAATTGAAGCTGTACTCGGCGCCCACCGACAGCCCCAGCACCGAGCCACGCGCGATGTGGCCCTGGAAGCTGTCGTCGGTACCGTAGACGCTGGTGCCGGAAATGGCGGTACGCGAGGGAGCGGGGCCGGCGCTGAACTGGGCCCGCCACCGCAGCGGGCGGTCGTTGCCCAGCCACACCACCTGTTGCACGCCCAGGGCAGCGGTGGTGCGCTGCACGCCGTCGCCCTGCGCATCGAGCGGGTTGCCGGTGATGCGGTCATGGCTGCCGGTGCTGAAGCGCTGTACCAGCGCAACCGACACGGCCGGGCGGGTGCCATCGGCGCTCGGCGCCTGCAGGAGGTACTGCAACCGTGCGGTGGTGTCGCCAGCGCGGAAACCACTGCTGCGTGCGCTGCCGGATTCCGAACGTGAGGCACTGAGGTTGACCTGGCCCATCACCCGGTCGCTGAAGCCATAGATGATCGGCACCACGGTTGCCCACGCGCCACTGCGCTCGGCACTGCGGCGACGGTCACCGTTGTCGTCGTAGTGGTCGCGGCTGTCGACCCGCACCAGATAGGGCTCGATGTACCAGTTGCCCTGCGGCAGGCCGGCCGGATTCGGGGTGATCAGCGGTCCGGTGAAGTTGATGCCGTCCAGGCTTCGCTCATCGGCGTGCACCGCCGGTGCGGCGAGCGCACACAGGGCCAGCAGCAGGGATGTGCGCATCGTGGGGTGTTTGACTCGATGCATGGGAACCACTCCTGTTCGACGTTGGATGGAGATCCACCGTGCGATGCGGGATATGGCTCGACAATGAGACAATTACTAAAAACACCTGATCCTCGATCAAGCGTGCTTGATGCGACACGCGGTGAAGTGATTGGCCCGCCAGCCGCGCAGCGCGGCACGCCTGTTTCCGCACCGCGCAAAAGAAAACCCGGCCACAGGGGCCGGGTCCAGGTCATCGATGGGACGGTATCGCGGCAGTATCAGCCGTCGCGACGGCTCGCCCACTGCGCCAGCAGCACTGCCGTGGCCGAGGCCACGTTCAGGCTTTCCACCGCGCCGCTGCCGGGGATGGAAACCTGCTGATCGCACTGGCTGGCCAGCGCACGGTCCATGCCTTCGCCCTCGGCACCCATCACATACACCAGCCGCGCCGGAAGCGCCGCACGGAATACATCGTCACCGCCCTCGACCAGGGTCGCGGCCAGGCCGAAACCGGCGTCCCGCAGCTGCGCCATCGCCTGCGCGGCGGCCGGCAGCTGCACCAGCGGCACCGCTTCGGCACCGCCCTCCGCCACGCGTGCGGCGGCACCGGACAGCGCCAGCGTGCTGCCTTCGGGCAGCAGCAGCGCCTTGGCGCCGAAGTGCGCTGCCGAGCGCAGGATCGCGCCCAGGTTGTGCGGGTTGCCCACGCCGTCCAGCCACAGCGCCAGCGCCGGGCCGTCACCGACCTGCTGCAGCCACTGCGCCAACGGCAGTGCCGGTGCGCGAAGCACATCGGCCACCACGCCTTCGTGATGGGTGGTACCGGCGAGCTTGTTCAGATCACCGTCCTCGACCACGCGATAGCCCACGCGGTTGGCCACGCACCACTTCAGCAGTGGCTGCAGGCGCGGAATGCGCGCCTCCAGCAGGTACAGCTTGCGCAGCGCCTGCGGCCGCGCGTCGAACGCGGCCAGGACGGCATTCAGGCCGTACAGGCGCAGCTCGTCGCCGCCGCCGCGCCCACCACCGCCCGTGGCCGGCACCTCCTGGCGCGGCAACGGTGTTGCGCGCGGCGGACGGGCGGACGGGCGGCGGTTGTTCCAGGGGTTGTTCACTTACACAGTCTCCTGCTTGCGCTGGCGCCAGAAATCGGCGTTCTTGATGCCCAGGGCATCGGGGTCGAACACCGGATCCAGGCCCAGCTTCTTCTGTCGTTCGTAGTCACGCAGGGCCAGCATCGCCGGCTTCTGGATGATGAGGATGGCGATGATGTTCAGCCAGGCCATCAGGCCAACGCCGATGTCACCCAGCGCCCAGGCCAGGGTCGCATTGTGGAACGCACCGAACACCACCATGCCGATGATGCCCAGGCGCAGCACCAGCACGGTCAGCGGGCGCTTCTTGTTGTGGTTCACATAGCTGAGGTTGGTCTCGGCCATGTAGTAGTACGCCATGATGGTGGTGAAGGCGAAGAAGAAGATGGCGATCGAGACGAACGCCGAACCCCAGCCCGGCAGCACCGCTTCCACGCCGGCCTGCGCATAGCCCGCGCCTTCCGGAATGCCGGCCAGGCCCTGGAAGATCGGCGGGGCGCTGGCGCCTGCCGGCGAGTACACGTTGTAGGTGCCGCTGGCCAGGATCAGGAACGCGGTGGCGGTGCACACCATCATGGTGTCGAAGTAGATGGCGAAGGCCTGCACGTAACCCTGCTTGGCCGGGTGCGAGACTTCCGAAGCGGCTGCCGCGTGCGGACCCGAGCCCTGCCCGGCTTCATTGGCATAGATGCCGCGCTTGATGCCCCACTCCACCGCCAGGCCCATCATCGCGCCGAATGCGGCGTGGGTGCCGAAGGCACTCTTGAAGATGATGCCGAACATTTCCGGCACGCGGTCGTAGTTGATGACCATGATGACGATGGCGGTCAGGATGAAGGCCGCCGCCATGAACGGCACCACCACCTCGGCGAAGTTGGCGATGCGCTTGACGCCGCCGAAGATCACCACGCCCAGCAGCAGGCCCACCACGATGCCGATGCCCAGCTTCAGCGCCTGCACCGATTCCATGCCCAGCGTCTGGCCGTCCAGGGGACCGCACAGCGCGGTGCCACGGCAGGCGTTGATGATGCTGTCGGCGATGGCGTTGGCCTGCACGCCCGGCATCAGGAAGCCGGCCGCGATGATCGTGGCGATGGCGAAGGCCAGCGCGTACCACTTCAGGCCCATGGCCTTTTCGATGTAGTAGGCGGGGCCACCGCGGTAGCGGCCTTCGGCATCCTTGGTCTTGTAGATCTGCGCCAGGGTGCATTCCACGTACGAGGTGGACGCGCCGAGGAAGCCCATCACCCACATCCAGAAGATGGCACCCGGGCCGCCGAAGGCGATGGCGGTGGCCACGCCGGCGATGTTGCCGATGCCCATGCGGCCGGCCATCGACATGGCCAACGCCTGGAACGAAGACACGCCGGCGTCGGACTTCTCGCCCTTGACGGTGAGGCGGCACATCTCGAGGAAACCACGGATCTGCATGAAGCGGGTGCGCAGGCTGAAGAACAGGCCGGCGGCCAGGCACATGAAGATCAGTGCCTTGCTCCAGATGATGCTGTTGATGAAATGTACGGTAGCTTCCACGCGCGCTCTCTCCAGTCGGCGGGTTGTAAGGACGTCCCGTCGGCTGGAGGGGACCGGTCGATTCTCCCTGATCGAAGGCCGCTGCGGTAGCGCCAGAAGGAATTCGCCGCTCAGGGCAGCTGCATGCGTACCCGGGCAAAGCGGCGCAGGTCGTGCAGGACGCCACGCTTGTAGACCGCACAGCGCTCCACGCCCTCCTCCTGGAAGCCGTTCTTCTCCAGCACCCGGGCCGAGCCAAGGTTGAAGTCGACCACCGTGGCCTGCAGCCTGAACAGGCGCAGTTCGTCCATCACCCACGGTGCGAACAGGCCGACCACGCGGGTCATCAGGCCCTGGCCCCAGTAGGCCTGCCCCAGCCAGTAGCCCAGCTCGGCCATATGCGCGCGCTCGGCGCTGCCCTGCTGGGCACCGATGCTGCCGCAGGCGTGGCCGTCGATCTCGATGGCCAGGTTGAGCGTTCCCGGCGCCAGTACGCGGCCGGCGAGGAACGCCTCGCCATCCTCGCGGGTGTACGGGAACGGGAAGCGGTCGCGCAGGCCGCGCGAGACCTCGGCGTCATTGGCATGGCGCAGCAACGAGTCCAGGTCGTCGCTGCACCACGGCCTCAGCACGAAGCCGTCGCCGTACAGGCGCTGCGCCGGGTCAGGCATGGCCACCCACCGACGGCGACGCGGCTTCCTGCTTCTCCAGCTCGCGCTTCACCGCTTCCGGCGAACGCGTATAGGGCGCCAATCGCGCGTAGAACGCCGGCACCACGAACAGCGACAGGAAGGTCGAGAGAGTCACGCCGAAGATGATCACGATGCCGATCGTGCCACGGCTGGCCGAACCCGGGCCACCGGCCACCACCAGCGGGACCGCGCCAACCACAGTGGCGATCGAGGTCATCAGGATCGGGCGCAGGCGCACCATCGCCGATTCGATGATCGCCTCGCGTACCGTGCGCCCATCGTCACGCAACTGGTTGGCGAACTCGACGATGAGGATGCCGTTCTTCGCGGCCAGGCCGACTAGCATGACGATGCCGATCTGGCTGAACAGGTTCACCGTACCCCCACTCACCCACAACCCGACCAGCGCGCCGAGCACGCCCAGCGGCACGGTCAGCATGATCGTCAGCGGGTGGATGAAACTCTCGAACTGCGCGGCCAGCACCAGGTACACCACCAGCAGCGCCATGGCGAAGGTCAACAGCACCGCGCCACCGGCGCTCTGGTACTCGCGCGACTCGCCCTTCCAGTTCACCTGCGCGTACTGCGGCAGTTCCTCGCGGGCCACGTTCTGCGCCCAGGCGATGGCCTCGCCCAGCGGGTAACCGGGCGCCAGGCCGGCGGTGATGGTGATCGAGCGCAGGCGGTTGAAGCGGTTCAGGGTGCCGGCCTCGGCCACTTCACTCAACGTGACCAGGTTGGACAATGGCACCAGTTCGCCGGAGGTGGCGCGCACGCGGATCGCGGCCAGGTCGGCCGGGCTGGTGCGTCCATCGCGGCCGGCCTGCACCAGCACGTCGTACTCCTCGCCGTTGTCGACGAAGGTGGTGACGCGGCGCGAGCCCATCATGGTTTCCAGCGCCGAACCGATCGCGGTGACCGGCACGCCGAGGTCGGCCGCACGCTGGCGGTCGATGTTCACCCGCATCTGCGGCCGGGTTTCCTTGTAGTCCGAGTCCGGGCCGACCAGGCCGGGGTTGTCGGCCATGCGCAGCAGGATACGGTCGCGCCACTGGGCGATTTCGGCGTATTCCGGCCCGCCCAGCACGATCTGGAACGGCTGCCCGCCACTGCGCACCAGGCCCCCGCCCACCTGCGTACGCACGCGAACGCCGCGGATGGTGTCCAGTTCCTTCTGCAGCTCGTTGGCCACCTCTGGCGTGCCTTCGCTGCGCTGCCGCCAGGGCTGCAGGAAGATGCTGACGCGGCCGGTGTGCATTTCCTCGCTGGCGCCCCAGCCACCGGGCACGCGCGGGTTGGCACGCACGATCGGCTTGTCCGCGCCCACGTGCGGGGCCAGCATCGCTTCCACCTGCTGCACCTGCTGCACGGTGTAGTCGTAGCCGGCGCCTTCCGGGCCATCGATCATGATCTGGAACGAGCCACGGTCTTCGGCCGGGGCCAGCTCCGAGGGCAGCAGCTTGAGCAGGCCCCAGCTGGCGGCCAGCGCGGCCACCATCACCAGCAGGTAGATCCAGGTGCGGTCGACATGGTGGTCCAGCACGCGGCCATAGGCGCCGGCCAGGCGCTCCAGGTTGCGGTTGACGAAGCCATGCAGGCCGCGCGGCGCCTGCCCGGTGTGCGGCTTGAGCAGCTTGGAGGCCATCATCGGCGTCAGTGTCAGCGCGACGAAGGCGGACAACGCCACCGCCGCCGCCAGCGCCACCGCCAGTTCACGGAACAGGCGCCCGGTGTTGCCTTCCAGGAAGCCCACCGGCAGGAACACCGCCACCAGCACGGCGGTGGTGGCGATCACCGCGAAGGCGACCTGCGCGGTACCGCGCTTGGAGGCGACCAGCGGTGGCTCGCCCAGGTCGATGCGGCGCTGCACGTTCTCCACCACCACGATCGCATCGTCCACCACCAGGCCGATGCACAGCACCAGGGCAAGCAGGGTCAGCAGGTTGATCGAGAAATCGAACGCATACAGCGCGATGAACGCGGCCACCAGGCAGACCGGCACCGTCACTGCAGGAATCAGTGCGGCGCGGAAGCTGCCGAGGAACAGCCAGATCACCGCCAGCACCAGGATCATCGCCTCGACCAGCGTGGCGTAGACGCGGTCCACTGCGGCTTCGATGAAGGTGGTGTTGTCGAAGGCGACGAAGATCTGCGTGCCCTTGGGCAGCGTCAACGCAACCCGCTCGGCTTCCGCGCGCGCCACGCGGGCCACGTCCAGCGAGTTGGCGGTGGAGGTCTTGACGATACCCAGGCCGATGCCCGGCTCGCCGTTGCTGCGGTAGTACGCGCGGCGCTCGGCCGAGGCCAGCTCGATCTTCGCCACGTCGCCCATGCGCACCACATAACCGTCGCGGCCCTTGCCCAGCGGGATGGTCGCGAAGTCTTCCGGCTTGATGTAGTTGCGCTCCACGCGCAGGGTGAAATCACGGTCGGTCGATTCGATGCGACCGGCCGGCAGTTCCACGTTCTCGTTGCGCAGCGCGGTTTCCACGTCGCCGGTGGTCAGCCCACGTGCGGCCAGCTGGTCACGGTCCAGCCAGATGCGCATTGCATAGCGCTGGCGGCCACCGATGCGGACCTGGGCCACGCCATCCAGGCTTGAGAAGCGATCGACCACGTAGCGGTCGGCGTAGTCGCTCAGTTCCAGCGTGTCCATGGTCGAGGAGACCATGTTGAACCAGATGATCGGGTCGGCATCGCTCTCGACCTTGGCGATTTCCGGCGGGCGCGCTTCCTCCGGCATGCGGTCGGCGACGCGGCTGACGGCATCGCGCACGTCGTTGGCCGCCGCTTCGATATCGCGGTTGGAGGTGAATTCGATGCTGACCTGCGAGCGGCCGTTGGTGCTGCGCGCGTTGATCGTGTCGATGCCTTCGATGCCGGCCAGCGCATCTTCCAGCACCTGGGTGATGCGGCTTTCGATGACCGCCGCCGAAGCGCCGGTGTAGTCCACCGACACCGAGACGATCGGCGGATCGATGGCTGGCAGCTCGCGCAGGGTCAGGCGGGTGAAGGACATCACGCCCAGCACCAGCAGCAACAGGCTCATCACCACGGCGAATACCGGCCGCTGGATGGAGATGTCGGACAGCTTCATCCGCCGTGGCCCTCGGCGGCGACCGGCGCCGGCGCGTCAGCCGGCTTGGCACCACTGGCCGGTGCGGCGTCCTTGGCGGCGACCTTCAGGCCCGGGCGCAGCTTGCCGGTGCCATCCACCACGATGCGCTGCCCGGCCTCCAGGCCCTGCTTGATCTCGACCACGCCGGCACGGCGCGCGCCGGTGACCACGTCTACCCGTTCGACGCTGTCGTCGGCCTTGATGCGGTAGACGAAGGTATCGCGGCCGACCTGCACCACGGCGATTTCCGGCACCACCAGCGCCGCGCGTTCGGGGTGGAACAGGCGCACGTCCAGCAGCATGCCCGGGCGCAGTGCGTGGTCGCCGTTGGCGAAATCAGCGCGCACGGTCACCGCGCGGGTGGCCGGATCGATGCGCGCATCAATGGTGCTGACCACACCCTCGAAGGTACGGCCCGGCCAGGCCACGCTGGTGGCGCTGACCTTGTCACCCACGCCCAGCGCGGCCAGTTCCACTTCCGGCACCTGGAAATCGATGTGCATGTGTTCGATGTCATCGAGCGTGGCGATCACCGTGGTCGGCGTCAGCAGCGTGCCCGGGCTGACCTGGCGGATGCCGAGCACGCCGGCGAACGGCGCACGCACGCGACGGTCACCGATGTCCGACTGCATCTGCGCCACGCGCGCCTCAGCCGCGTCGCGGATCGACTTCTGCGTATCCAGCGTAGCGCTGGACACCAGGCGCTGGGTGGCCAGTTCGCGCTGGCGCTTGTACAGCTGGTCGGCCTCATGGAAGGTGGCCTGCGCCTGCACCAGCGCCGCTTCCTGCGCCTGCCCACGCAGGGTCACGATCGGTGCACCGGCGGCGATGTGCTGGCCGCTTTCGAAGTGCACCTTCTCGACGATTTCGCTGACCTTGGCGGTGACGCTGATCGACTCGCGCGCCTTGGCCGTGCCCAGCGCCTGCAGGGTGTCGTTCCACTGCGTGGGCCGCACCACCTGCGCGGTCACCGGCACCGCTTCGCCCTGCCGACGCGCGGCGGCCTCCTGCTTGCCTGCGCACCCGGCCAGCACGGCCAGGCTGAGGCCAAGGGCCAGGGTCGAAGCGATACGAGCCAACATGAACGGTCCTGATTGATCCACGGCCGCCGAGTGTAGGCAAGCGCCTGCAAAAGCGGTATGTGCCAAGCGTTTACCGGCGTGGAACCAGGGCCGCGATAGCGCCTTGAACCCGTTCCGTGCAAGGCTGCCGCGGGCAGTGTCGGCGTGTGTCGGGGTGTATCCAGTCGCGCCTGCAGCGCCGGGGATTGCCCGGCGCTACCAGTGACACGAAGGGATCAATACCGGTAATTCACCTTCATCCACACGCTTCGCCCCGGCTCATTGATGCGCACAGGGTCGGCCGAGAAGCCGAAGTCGGCACTGCCGGCCAGGTTCAAGTGCTCGCTGTAGGCCCGGTCGAACAGGTTGTCGACACCCGCACTGAGCTGCAGCTGCGAACTGAAACGGTAGGCGGCATTGAGCGCGAACGTGGCGAAGCCGGCGCTCGGTCCGAGGTCCTGGGCGACGACGTTGCCCTGGCCATCTGCGACACGGTGCTGGTGGGTCACCGCGCGCAGCAGCGCACCGGCACTCCAGCGCTGGCCTCCCCAGTTCGCACTCAGCCGCGCTTCCAGTGGCGGCATCTGCGGCAGAGGACGCTGCTGGTCGCGGTTCTCGCCCCAGGCGTAGGCCAGCGTGCCACCCAGTTTCCACTGTTCGGCCACGCTCACCTCCAGCCCCGCCTCGGCGCCGGCAATGCGTGCGTCGACGTTGCTGGCCTGGCTCATGCCCATCATGCCGGTGCCGTGGTAGGTGAACAGGATGTAGTCCTGGATCTGCCCGGCATACGCAGAGACCCAGGCCTGCACGCGCGGCCCCTTGTACTGCAGGCCCACGTCAAGCTGGGTGGTGCGCTCGGGCTGGATGCCGGCAAACGCGTTCAGCGCGCCAGCCGGGCCATGGTCGGGCGAGAACAGCTCCCAGTAGTCGGGCATGCGCTCACTGCGGCCGAGGCCGGCGTACCAGGTCAGGCCATCGGCCAGGTCCTGTTCGTAGCGCAGGAAACCGCTGCCCAGCCATTCCTTGCGGCGCTGGCCCGCGGTCGGATTGGGCATGTTGCCCATCATCCCGCGGATCGACTGCCGCTCGTCGCGAACGCTGGCGCGATCGATGCGCAGGCCAGTGATCCAGCGCTGGTCGGTGCCGGCGCCCAGGGTCATCTCGGTAAACGCGCCATAGCGACGGAAGTTGGCATCGGTCTCCCAGGCGGCCTGGCGGTAGGTGTCGCGGCCCATGCCCATGCGACCGCGATGGCGGCTGTCTTCGCCATCCACACCGGCCACCAGCTGCACGTCCTGCCAGCGCCATTCGGAACTGACCCGGCCGCCCTGGGTACGGCGGTCCACATTGGAGGCCATCGGCATCGGCATCATGCTGTGCGGATTCGGCGCGCGCAGCGTGTAGTTGTCCATCACGTGGTCGGCCTCGTTGTAGTACACGTTGGCCTGCACCGTGTCCCACGCGCCGGGCAGGTTGCGTTTCTCGAAGCGCGCGGCGTAGCTGGTGCGTTCGAAGGCAGCACCGTCCATGCCTCGCCCGGCGTAGCGTGCGATCGCATCACCGGCACCAGCGGAGATTTCCAGCAGCGTGTCGGCATCCGGCGTCCAGCCGATGGCCACGTCGCCGTTCCACTTGCGCCACTTCGACGGCACCACATCACCGTTGCCATCCTTGTAGTCGTCGGCCTCGGAACGGTTGCCACTGGCGCGCACGTATCCGGTCGGGTTGCCCAGGGTCAGGTCCAGCACCTGGTCGTTGCGGTTGCGCGAACCGACCAGCGCACTGGCGTCGGCGCGCAGGCCCGGTTCTTCGAAGCGCGGCGTATCGCGTTCGAAGCGCACGGTGCCGGCCGAGGCCCCCGCGCCCCAGCGCACGCTCTGCGGCCCCTTGATGATGGTCAGCCGGTCGAAGCTTTCGGGCGCGATGTAGGACAGCGGATTGTCCATGCGTGACGGGCAGGCACCGATCAGGTTGCCGTCGTTGCTGAGGATGTTCAGGCGCGAACCGAACATGCCACGCAGCACCGGGTCGCCGTTGGTGCCGCCGTTGCGGATGGCGGAGAAGCCGGGAACGGTCTTGAGGTAATCGGCACCGTCGCTGGCCGGTACCGGCTGCCGTGGCAGGCGCGGATCGGTCACCCAGTGCAGTGGTGAAGACGGTGCGGCGGCGGTCACCACCATCGTGTCGAGGGTGCGCGCCTCGTCGGCGAGCGCAGCGTGGGCCAGTGACGCGGCCACGGCCAGGCCAAGGGCAACCGGCAGGCGCGCATAGGCGCCCGCGGGGCGGGAAGTCATTTTCATCGGAACAGCTCCAGGGTACGCACGCGCGCACGGCGCCCGGTCAGGCGTCGTGCGGCAGATTCGATAGGGACATCAGCGGACGATGGAAGCGCGCGGCGGCCCGCGTGCGGCATGTGCCGGCCAGCGCGCGATGGGCAACACGCGTTGCGACCACGGGAACACCAGCCGCGGCCGCCACAGCAGCGGCAACAGCAGCACCAGCACGGCCAGCCACGGCAGCAGGCGCATGGCCAGCACGCAGTATTCGCAGGCTTCGCCATGCATGGCGTGCGGGTCGGCCGGGCGGCTGGGCGATGCCGGCGCTGCGCTGTGGTGATCGTGCCCGGGCATGGCCATGTCCTGCATGTCATGGCCCATGGCGGCGTGGTCCATGCCCACCCTTGCCGCATGATCCATCGGCGGTGCCTGCAGCGCGCGGCTGACCAGTGGCGCAAGCACCAGCAGCAGCGTCGCCAGGACGGCGAGCTGGAGCAGGAGGCGCTGCGGGTGGGACAGGCGGGTCACCCCGCTAGTGTAGAGCCGGGTCCAGGGTTACCCGTGCGACGAACCGTCGCAGGAGGGGGTTATCGGCAGGGCTGCGCCCTGCACCCGCCGAGACCAGAGCAGGAGCCGAAGCAACAGCAGAAGCTGGTTTCCTGAGGGCAGGCGGGGTGGGTCCGGTTGCGGGAGACGCCGTAAACCCGTCCTTGGGGGCTT
>NZ_JAOEDV010000092.1:0-16607 GCF_029837545.1 Stenotrophomonas sp. GD04024
CAGCGCCGAGCGCAGCGCCAGCGGCAGGTCACGGCGGTAGGCGAAATAGCCCAGCGCCACGCCCACCAGCGCGTACAGCGCCCAGCCGTGCAGGCCCCAGTGCAGGAAGGTCAGCACCATCGCCTCGCGGCCGGCGGCCACGGTACCGCCGGGCTGCCCGGGCGGATTGAGGAAGTGATCCAGCGGCTCGTAGGCGCCGTAGTACAGCAGCGCGATGCCGATGCCGGCCGAGAACAGCATCGACACCCAGGGCACGTAGCCGAAGGCCGGCGATTCCTCGTTGTGGCCCAGGCGGATGCGGCCATACGGCGAGAACGCCAGCCACAGCACGAAGCCCAGGCACAGCACGATCAGCAGCATGTACCACCAGCCGAACGCCGCCGACACCTCGGCCTGCGCCCATTGCAGCCAGTGCTCGCTGCCTTCGGGATAGAGAACGGTGAGCAGCCCGAGGATGCCGATCGACACCGAGGAACTGAAGAACACAAAACGGTTCAAGCGCAGGGGCGAACGCTTGGGATGAGCCAGGGAAGACATGGGGTCGTCTCATCAAGTCCGAGGGAGCACATGGGCGGGGCCGGACCGGTAAACCGGGCCCATGGCGTGGGGCGCGAGCGCATCCTAGGGTTTATTGATTGAACGTTCAATCAATAAAAAGCATAATGGCGGGCAGCCCGATCCTTCGGGTCGCAATCCGTGGAGAGACAATGCCGAAGAAAGGCGTGGAACCGGTACGGCGCGAGCAGCTGATCCGGGCCACTTTCCAGACCATCGACGAGATCGGCATGGCCGATGCAACCGTCGCCACCATCGCGAAGAAGGCAGGGCTGTCCAGCGGCATCGTCGCCCACTACTTCGGCGACAAGGACGGCCTGCTCAATGCTGCAATGCGGCAGATCCTGCGCGAACTGAAGGACGCCGTTGCGCGCTACCGCGCCGATGTCGGCGATGACCCGCGCGACCAGCTGCGTGCCATCGTCGATGGCAACTTCGATGACAGCCAGATCAACGGCACCGCGATGCGCGTCTGGCTCACCTTCTGGGCCGCGAGCATGCACCAGCCGGAACTGGCCCGGCTGCAGCGCGCCAACGACCAGCGCCTGTTCTCCAACCTGTGCCACCAGTTCAACCGCCTGCTGCCCCACCCGCAGGCCCGCCTGGCCGCCCGCGGCCTGGCCGCGATGATCGACGGCCTGTGGCTGCGCGGCAGCCTGGTCGGCGGCCAGTTCAATGCCGAGAAGTCCCGGCGCATCGCTTACGGCTACATCGACTTCCAGTTGCAGGCTGTCGCGCTATAAGCGCTTCAGCACCCGCCCCCTTCCAAGGAGTACGCCCCCATGACCACCCTGCCCGTCCAACAGCTGTACATCCACGGCCAGCGCGTCGATGCCACCAGCGGCAAGACCTTCAAGTCGGTGAACCCGGCCACCGGTGAGGTGATCGCCGAAGTGCAGGTCGCCAGCCAGGCCGACGTCGAGCGCGCCGTGCAGAGCGCGGCCGAAGGCCAGAAGGTGTGGGCCGCGATGACCGCCATGGAGCGTTCGCGCATCCTGCGCCGTGCGGTCGAGATCCTGCGCGAGCGCAATGATGAGCTGGCCCACCTGGAAACCCTGGACACCGGCAAGGCGCTGGCCGAGACCACCACCGTGGACATCGTCACCGGTGCCGACGTGGTCGAGTACTACGCCGGCCTGGCCACCGCCATCGAAGGCATCCAGCTGCCGCTGCGCGAATCGAGCTTCTTCTACACCCGCCGCGAGCCGCTGGGCGTGGTCGCCGGCATCGGCGCGTGGAACTACCCGATCCAGATCGCCATGTGGAAGTCGGCCCCGGCCCTGGCTGCCGGCAACGCGATGGTGTTCAAGCCGTCCGAAGTGACCCCGCTGACCGCGATCCGGCTGGCCGAGATCTACACCGAAGCCGGCGTGCCGGCCGGCGTGTTCAACGTCGTGCAGGGCCCGGGCCGCGAAATCGGCCAGTGGCTGACCGAGCACCCGGTGATCGAGAAGATCTCCTTTACCGGCGGCGTCGCCACCGGCAAGAAGGTCATGGCCAGTGCCGCCTCCTCGTCGCTGAAGGAAGTGACCATGGAGCTGGGCGGCAAGTCGCCGCTGGTGATCTGCGATGACGCCGACCTCAACCGCGCCGCCGACATCGCGGTGATGGCCAACTTCTTCAGCTCCGGCCAGGTCTGCACCAACGGCACCCGCGTGTTCGTGCCGCGCAGCATGCTGGCCGCGTTCGAAGCCGCCGTTGTCGAGCGTGTCAAGCGCATCCGCATCGGCGACCCGATGGCCGCCGAGACCAACTTCGGCCCGCTGACCAGCTTCCCGCACATGGAAAACGTGCTGCGCTACATCGAAAGCGGCAAGGCCGAGGGCGCCCGCCTGCTGGCCGGCGGCGGCCGTGCCACCGAAGGTGCGCTGGCCAACGGCGCTTACGTGCTGCCGACTGTGTTCTCCGACTGCCGCGATGACATGACCATTGTCCGCGAAGAGATCTTCGGGCCGGTGATGAGCATCCTCGCCTACGACGACGAAGACGAAGTGGTGCGCCGTGCCAACGACACCACCTTCGGCCTCGCTGCCGGCGTGGTCAGCAAGGACGTCAGCCGCGCCCACCGCATCATCCACCGCCTGGAAGCCGGCATCTGCTGGATCAACACCTGGGGTGAATCGCCGGCCGAAATGCCGGTCGGCGGCTACAAGGAATCCGGCGTCGGCCGCGAGAACGGCATCTCCACCCTCGGCCACTACACCCGCATCAAGTCGGTGCAGGTCGAGCTGGGCGACTACGCCAGCGTGTTCTGATCGGCGCGCCCTGAGCGCGCCCCATCGTCCGGCCACCGTGCCGATCCGACATTCCGCCGGGACGCCTGCATGCAGCGCGCCCCGGCCTGCAGGAGACACCCATGAGCACCCATAACGAGTACGACTACATCATCATCGGCGCCGGTTCGGCCGGCAACGTGCTGGCCACCCGCCTCACCGAAGATGCCGATGTGAGCGTGCTGCTGCTGGAAGCCGGTGGCCCGGACTACCGGCTCGACTTCCGTACCCAGATGCCGGCCGCGCTGGCGTTCCCGCTGCAGGGCAAGCGCTACAACTGGGCGTACAAGACCGATCCCGAGCCCTTCATGAACAACCGCCGCATGGACTGCGGCCGCGGCAAGGGCCTGGGTGGCTCGTCGCTGATCAACGGCATGTGCTACATCCGCGGCAACGCGATGGACTATGACAACTGGGCCAGCATGCCGGGCCTGGAAGACTGGACCTACCTGGACTGCCTGCCCTACTTCCGCAAGGCGGAAACCCGCGACATCGGCGCCAATGACTACCACGGTGGCGACGGCCCGCTGCGCGTGACCACGCCGAAGGCCGGCAACAACGAACTGTTCGCGGCGATGGTCGAGGCCGGCGTGCAGGCCGGCTACCCGCGCACCGACGACCTCAACGGCTACCAGCAGGAAGGCTTCGGCCCGATGGACCGCACGGTGACCCCGAAGGGCCGTCGCTCCAGCACCGCCCGCGGCTACCTGGACCTGGCCAAGCCGCGCCCGAACCTGACCATCGTCACCCACGCGCTGACCGATCGCATCCTGTTCTCGGGCAAGCGTGCGGTGGGCGTGCAGTGGCTGCACAACGACCAGCCGCAGCGTGCCACCGCGCGCCGCGAAGTGCTGCTGTGCGGCGGCGCCATCGCCTCGCCGCAGATCCTGCAGCGTTCGGGCGTCGGCCCGGCCGACCTGCTGCGCAGCCTCGACATCGACCTGGTGCACCACCTGCCGGGCGTCGGCGCCAACCTGCAGGACCACCTTGAGATGTACCTGCAGTACGAGTGCAAGAAGCCGGTGTCGCTGGCGCCGGCACTGAAGCTGTACAACCAGCCGGCGATCGGCGCCGAGTGGCTGTTCCTGGGCACCGGCATCGGCGCCAGCAACCAGTTCGAGGCCGGCGGCTTCATCCGCAGCGACGCCGAGTTCGACTGGCCGAACCTGCAGTACCACTTCCTGCCGGTGGCGATCAACTACAACGGCTCCAACCCGATCAAGGCACACAGCTTCCAGATGCACGTCGGCTCGATGCGCTCGCCCAGCCGCGGCCGCATCCACGTGCGCTCGAAGGACCCGCGCGAACATCCCAGCATCCTGTTCAACTACATGTCGCACGACCAGGACTGGCGCGAGTTCCGCGCGGCGATCCGCATCACCCGCGAGATCTTCGCGCAGCCGGCGCTGGCGCCGTACAGCGGCCGCGAGATTTCGCCGGGCAGCGCGCTGCAGACCGACGCGCAGATCGATGCGTTCGTGCGCGAGCACGCCGAAACCGCCTACCACCCGTCCTGCTCGAACAAGATGGGCCACGCTGATGATCCGATGGCGGTGGTCGACGGCCAGGGCCGCGTGCACGGCCTGGAAGGCCTGCGCATCGTCGATGCCTCGATCATGCCGCAGGTGGTGACCGGCAACCTCAACGCGCCGACCATCATGATGGCCGAGAAGCTGGCCGACGTGATCCGCGGCCGCACCCCGCTCGCCCGCAGCACCGCGCCGTACTACAAGGCCAACGGCGCACCGGTACGCAAGGGCTGAGTCAGGCGACCGGACCGGGCCAGAGGTAGTGCCGGCCGCTGGCCGGCATCCATCAGAACAACGAGGCCCTACGGGGCCTCTTCGCGTTTTCCCTACGGCGGGGTATGCTGCAATGACCGGCCATTGTCGATACGCTCAGGCCGGAACCTAATACATCACGATTCCTGGAGGGGGAATATGAGTCTGGATCGTCCCTGGCTGCAGAGCTATCCGAAAGGCGTTCCCGCCGAAATCGACGTCAACGAGTTCCATTCGGTCGCCTCGGTCTTCGACGCCTCCGTCGCGAAATTCCGCGACCGTCCCGCCTACTCCAGCTTCGGCAAGGTCATCACCTATGGTGAGACCGATGCGCTGGTCACCCAGTTCGCCGCCTACCTGCTGGGCGAGCTCAAGCTCAAGAAGGGTGACCGCGTCGCCCTGATGATGCCCAACTGCCTGCAGTACCCGGTGGCCACCTTCGGCGTGCTGCGTGCCGGGCTCACCGTGGTCAACGTCAACCCGCTGTACACCGCGCGCGAACTCAAGCACCAGCTGGTCGATGCCGGTGTCAGCGCGCTGGTGGTGGTCGACAACTTCGGCGACACCGTCCAGCAGGTCATCGCCGACACGCCGGTCAAGCACGTGATCACCACCGGCCTGGGCGACCTGCTCGGCGCCAAGGGTGCGATCGTCAACTTCGTGCTGAAGTACATCAAGAAGATGGTGCCCAACTACCACGTCAAGGGCGCGGTCCGCTTCAAGCAGGCGCTCAAGCTGGGCAGCCGCCACGCGCTTCCGAAGGTCGAGATCGATCACGACGACATCGCTTTCCTGCAGTACACCGGCGGCACCACCGGCGTGGCCAAGGGCGCGATGCTGACCAACCGCAACCTGATCGCCAACATGCAGCAGGCGTCGGCCTGGCTGTCCACCTCGGGCATCGAGCCGGGCAAGGAAGTGATCATCACCGCCCTGCCGCTGTACCACATCTTCGCGCTGACCGCGAACGGGCTGGTCTTCATGAAGTTCGGTGGCTGCAACCACCTGATCACCAACCCGCGTGACATGAAGGGCTTCGTCAAGGAGCTGAAGGGCACCCGCTTCACCGCCATCACCGGCGTCAACACGCTGTTCAACGGCCTGCTCAACACCCCCGGCTTCGACGAGATCGATTTCTCTTCGGTCAAGTTCACCCTGGGCGGCGGCATGGCGGTGCAGCGCGCGGTGGCCGAGCGCTGGAAGAAGACCACCGGCGTCACCCTGGTCGAGGCCTACGGCCTGACCGAAACCTCGCCGGCGGCCTGCATCAACCCGCTCACCCTGCCCGAGTACAACGGCTCGATCGGCCTGCCGATCCCGTCCACCGATGCCTGCATCAAGGACGACAACGGCAACATCCTGCCGCTGGGCGAAGTCGGTGAGCTGTGCATCAAGGGCCCGCAGGTGATGAAGGGTTACTGGCAGCGCCCGGATGAAACCGAAAAGGCCATCGATGCCGACGGCTGGCTGCACACCGGCGACATGGCGAAGATGGACGAGCACGGCTTCTTCTACATCGTCGACCGCAAGAAGGACATGATCCTGGTGTCCGGCTTCAACGTGTACCCGAACGAGGTCGAGGACGTCATCGCGATGATGCCGGGCGTGCTGGAAGTAGCCGCAGTCGGCGTTCCGGACGAGAAATCCGGCGAAGTGGTGAAGGTCGTGATCGTGAAGAAGGACCCGAACCTGACCGCCGAAATGGTCAAGGAGCACGCGCGGGCAAACCTGACCGGATACAAGCACCCCAGAATCGTAGAATTCCGAAAAGAGCTGCCGAAGACCAACGTCGGCAAGATTCTCCGTCGCGAGCTGCGTGATACGCCCGCCCAGTAAGGGTTTGCGGGCAAGCAGGCAGAACAGGGGCCCCGCCGGCGACGGCGGGGCCTTTTCATTGCCGGAACATGGCCGGCCCAGCGCTTGCGGGCGGTTCACGACGGGTGCATAGAATCAGTCGCCGCCGCACGTTCAGCTCGCCCCCTCACTCTTCTCCGTCCGCTCTGCGGTTGGCCGGACGGTCACACGGAGAACTTCCATGTCCGCAGTACGCCCCATCATCACCCGCCCCGCCCAGCACCCTACCCTGCGTATCACCGAGGAACTGGAGCGGAATGTCTACTGGATCCACATGCACGCCAACCTGGTCAACCAGCCGGGCCGGCCGTGCTTCGCTTCGCGCCTGGTCGATGACATCGTCGACTACCAGCGCGAACTGGGCGATCGTCTCAGCGCCTCGCATGTTCTGTCACCCCATGTCGTTCTGGCCTCGGACAGCGACGTGTTCAACCTGGGTGGCGATCTCGAACTGTTCTGCCGCCTGATCCGCGAAGGGGATCGCGCCCGCCTGCTTGACTACGCGCAGCGCTGCGTGCGCGGCGTGCATGCCTTCCATGCCGGTCTTGGCGCCCGCGCGCACAGCATCGCACTGGTCCAGGGCAATGCACTCGGCGGCGGCTTCGAAGCGGCGCTGAGCTGCCACACCATCGTTGCCGAGGAAGGCGTACTGATGGGCCTGCCGGAGGTGCTGTTCGACCTGTTCCCCGGCATGGGCGCCTACTCCTTCCTGTGCCAGCGGATCAGCCCGCGCCTGGCCGAGAAGATCATGCTGGAGGGCAATCTCTACACGGCCCGCCAGCTCAAGGAGATGGGCCTGGTCGACATCGTCGTCCCGGTCGGCGAAGGCGTGGCCGCAGTGGAACAGGTGATCAAGGACAGCAAGCGGACTCCGCACGCCTGGGCGGCGATGCGTGAAGTCAACGAGATCGCCACCATGGTGCCGCTGCACGAAATGATGCGGATCACCGAGATTTGGGTCGACACCGCCATGCAGCTCGGCGAAAAGTCCCTGCGTACGATGGATCGGCTGGTGCGGGCGCAGGCCCGGCGCAATGGCGACCCGGCCTGACAGCCCGGCGGTTCAGGACGGGCTGCGCTCACTGTCGTCGCGGTGCGGTGCCCCCGCACTACGCACAGCCAGCGCATTCCTGCCGTTGCGCAGGGCGGCCGACAGGTTGCCGAGCCGGGTGTTCCACTCGCCCTTCAGCTGCCAGTCCGCCATGCGCATGATCTCGCCACTGGAGGCGGCAACCTGGACCAGTCCCAGGTTGCTCGCCACACCCCGCAAGGCGTGGGCGTGCTCGCGGAAGTCTTCCCAGGCCTGGCGCTCACCGCAGGCCTGCAGCTGGCCCATGCTGGCGTCGACATCCGCCAGGCACTGGTCGATGAACTTGCGTTCGAAGCCATCGCCCATGCCCAGCGCAGCCAGCTCGTCCAGCACGGCGGTGTCGAGCACGCCATCGCCGACCGGCAAGGCGGGCACCGACTGGATGCCGGTTTCGGCACGGGTATTGGCCGCAACGTCGGCCAGTACTTCCAGCAGCCGGGTGGCGACCACCGGCTTGGCCAGGAACGCGCGCGCGCCCGCCTGTTCGCAGCGCAGGATCGACTCGGGGGTGACATCGGCACTGAGCACCATCACCGGCACATAGGGCATGCCACTGGCCTGCATCACCCGCAGCTGCTTGAGCAGGTCCAGGCCGCTCATGCCGGGCATGTGCAGGTCGACGATCGCCGCGTCGTAGCTTGCCTGCTCAAGCGCATCGAGCACTTCGGCGCCACCATTGACGCAGGTGACCTTGTGGCCGGCTTTCTCGAGCAGGCGCTGCAGCACCATCCGGTTGGCTTCATGGTCATCGGCCACCAGCACCCGCAGGCTGCGCACCCGTGCCCGATGGCGCAGGAACGGATTGGAAAAGGCAATGACGTTGCCGGCTTCGGCCACCTCGGACGCCGCCACCGGCGCCGCCACGGGGTCTGCAACGTCCAGCGTGATTTCGACCCAGAACACGCTGCCGCGCGGGCTGTTCGGGGCGTAACCGACCTGGCCGCCCATCGACTCCACCAGGCCCTTGGCAATGGCCGTGCCCAGGCCGGTGCCCTCATGGCGGCGGGCCAGGCCGACATCGCCCTGCTCGAATGCATTGAACAGGCGGGCGCGCAGCGCCACCGGCACACCGATGCCGCTGTCGACGATCTCGAAGCGCAGGCGTACCCGCTCGCTGCCCAGCGCATCAGGGCTGGACACGTGCAACTGCACGTAGCCGCTGTCGGTGAACTTGACCGCGTTGCCCATCAGGTTCAGCAGGATCTGCTGCAGATGGCCGGCGTCGCCCAGCAGGCGCGGCGGCACGTTCTCGTCCACCTGCACGCGGTAGTCCAGCGATTTCGAGCGGGTCTGCGGGGTCAGGATCAGGTTGATCGCCTGCAGCACATCGGCCAGCGCGAATTCGTGCCACTCCACCCGCACCTTGCCCGCCTCGATCGCGGAGATGTCCAGCACCTCCTCCACCAGCGCCAACAGGCTGCGGGTCGAGGCCTGGATGGTGTTCAGGCATTCGCGCTGCTCATCGTCCAGGCGGGTGGTGGCCAGCACTTCGGTCATGCCGGCCAGGCCGTTCAGCGGTGTACGGAACTCGTGGCTCATGTTGGCCAGGAAGCGGCTCTTGGCCTCGTTGGCCTGGCGTGCTTCGGCCACGGCGCGGGTCAGTGCGTGCAGCAACGAGTCGAAGTACAGCGGGATCGCGCCCAGGCCCAGCAGCAGGCCCCAGCCCAGATAGTCGTGGCCCCGCCAGTACGGCGACAGCATCACCGTGCACAGGAAAGCCAGGCAGCCCATCGCGGTGGCCACGCGCAGATAGGTACTGCCGTAGCGCATGCCGTTGCCGATCGTCACCCACAGCATCACCGCGTACAACGGTGCCGCCGGCTCGCCCTGGATGGTCATGATCCAGGCCATGCAGGTGTAGTCGGTCAGCATGCCGATCACCCGGCGCACATGCGACACGCCCGGATGCACCAGGATCGCCGCCAGCAGGCCGGCGGAGATGGTCAGTTCGAAGGCCAGGATCAGCCAGGTGGCCGTCAGCGCTTCACCGCCGCCGCTGAGCGAGCGCCAGCCCAGATAGCTGATGAACAGTGCAGTGATGACGATGCGGATCAGGTTCTGCGCGTGCTCGCTGTCTTCGCGCCCGGACAGGCGCTGCCTGAAGCGGGCCAGCAGCGAACGCGAGACGGTGGCGGCGGCGGGGGTGGTATCCATGGTCGGATGTCGCATCCTTCGGCGCAGCAGGGAAGAGCAGCACAGGGGCACCGCCAGCAGCCCCAGCCACAGGGAAAGGGCCAGGCCAGGGTTGGCCCGCCAGTACGGGGTCAACAGCACGGTGGCACCGAAACTGGCCATTGCCAACGCGATGGCAGCGGCCAGGTAGCGGGGGCCGAAGCGCAGCCCATTGCCGACCGTCACCCACATCACCACGGCATACACCCAGGCCAGCGGCTCGCCCATCTGTATCATGCCGATCGCGATCAACCCGTAGTCAGCCAGCATCCCGGCCACCCGTCGCGGGTCCGAGCGGCCCGGCTTCCACAGCAGCCAGCCGAACAGCAGCAGCGACAGGCCGAGCCCGGTCAACACCGTCGCCAGCACGCCCTGGTACTGCTCGAGCCGATGCAGGCGGGCGCCCGACAACAGCACATAGACCAGGATCAGCGAGATCAGCACCATCCGCACGATCGCCTGGCCATGCTCCGAATCCGGACGCTGCGCCAGCTTGCGCCTCACGCGTGCGAACAGGTCCTGCATGTCACCCACCCGGTCGCGTCGATGCCGTCGAGTGCTGGGCGCAGATATCCATCAGCTGCGAGTGGCCGCGCATCAGCGCATCCACGCAGCGCGGGTCGAACAACCGGCCACGCTGGGCATACAGATAGGCCAGCGTGGCTTCCATGGTCCATGCTTCCTTGTACGGACGGGGCGAAATCAGGGCGTCGAACACGTCGGCCACGGCCACGATCCGCGCCTCGAGGGGAATGGCCTCGCCCACCAGGCCGTCCGGGTAACCGCTGCCGTCATAGCGCTCGTGATGGCGCAGTGCGATCAATGCGCCGACCTGGATGAAGCGGTTCTGGCTGCCACTGAGCAGTTCATGGCCGATCCTGGGGTGCCGGCGCATGATCGCCAGCTCCTCGTCGTTGAGCTTGCCCTGCTTGAGCAGCACGGCATCGGGAATCGCGATCTTGCCCATGTCATGCAGCGGCGCCGCCATCTCGATCAGCTTGACGTCATCCTCAGGCAGGCCGAGCTGCTCGGCGATCAGTCCGGCGACCCGCGCCATGCGTTCCAGATAGGCACTGGTGCCGGCATCACGGAACTCGATCGCACGGGCCAATCGCGACAGGGTTTCGCGTTCGCGTTCCTCGACCTCGTGCATGCTGGCCAGCAGCCGCTGTTCCAGCGACAACGCACGCTGTTTCACGTTCTCGGTCTGCTGGCGCAGCTGCAACAGGTTGTAGCAGCGCGCGCGCAGTTCGCGCGGGCGGATCGGTTTGACCAGGAAATCGATGACACCCGCTTCCAGCGCCGCCTGCCGGATCGGCTCGTCGCCAACCACGGTGATCAGGATCACGGGAATATCGCGGTGCTTGGGCAGGCGGCGGAAACGGCGGGCGAACTCCAGCCCGTCCATCTCCGGCATGCGGTAATCGAGCAGCAGCAGGTCGACCGGATGCGCCTCGCACCAGGCCAACGCGGTCAGCGGGTCACCAAAGTCATACACGCTCAGTTCCGGCGCGATGTCCTCGATGACATGACGCAGCATCGTCCGCGCGGACGTCTGATCATCAACAATGACGATGTTCAACGCGTACTCTGCCTGGCTTCTCGACCATGCTGGATCATCAGCAGGCGAGGATACTCTGCCGCTGCGAACGCTCGCACCCTGCATCGGCCTGACTCCCGTGTCATACGTCCCGGTTCATGATCGTCATCACATTGTGAAGCGGACGCTTCACAATGCACCATCCCCCTGGCGCCGATCAAGCCATAACAGGCGTCAAGGTAGTGCATTAACGATACGCCGAGTGCGGGACGCGTCAATCGCGCCGTCTCGTTTCGCGACGGCGCGCACAATCAGGAGTCAGAAAAACGGCTTACTGCTCCGGACGCATGTACGGGAACAGCAGCACGTCACGAATCGAACTGCTGCCGGTCAGCAGCATCACCAAGCGATCGACGCCGATGCCGAGGCCGCCGGTCGGGGCCATGCCGTACTCCAGCGCACGGATGTAGTCGGCGTCGTAATGCATCGCCTCGTCGTCGCCACCTTCCTTCGCGGCCACCTGGGCCTGGAAGCGCTGGGCCTGGTCTTCCGGATCATTCAATTCCGAGAAGCCATTGGCCAGCTCCTTGCCATTGACGAACAGCTCGAAGCGGTCGGTGTAGCCCGGATCGTTGTCGTTGGCACGGGCCAGCGGCGAGACCTCGACCGGATGATCGGTGATGAAGGTCGGCTGGATCAGGGTGTGCTCGACGGTGGCTTCGAAGATCTCCAGCAGCAGCTTGCCCCAGCCGTAGGACGGCTTGACCTTGATCTTCAGACGCTCGCAATGGCGCAGCAGCGCCTCACGATCGGTGCAGTCGGCGGCGGAGATCTCCGGGTTGTGGTGGCGCACGGCTTCGTCCATGCGCCAGCGGCGGAACGCCGGGCCCAGGTCGATCTTCGCGCCGTCCCACTCCACTTCGGTGGTGCCGTTGACAGCGCTGGCGACGTCACGGATCACGCCTTCGGTCAGGTCCATGATCTCGTTGTACGTGGCATAGGCCTCGTACAGCTCCATCATGGTGAATTCCGGGTTGTGCCGGGTGCTGACGCCTTCGTTGCGGAAGTTGCGGTTGATCTCGTACACGCGCTCCAGGCCACCCACGGTCAGGCGCTTGAGGTACAGCTCCGGCGCCACGCGCAGGTACAGGTCCAGGTCCAGCGCGTTGTGGTGGGTGGTGAACGGCTTGGCCGCTGCGCCGCCGGGGATGTAATGCATCATCGGCGTCTCGACTTCCAGGAAGTCGCGGTTGTCGAGCCACGCGCGCATGGCGCGGATGATCTTCGAGCGCTTGATGAAGACCGCGCGCGATTCCGGGGTCACGATCAGGTCGACGTAGCGCTGGCGGTAACGCTGCTCGACGTCGGCCAGGCCGTGCCACTTGTCCGGCAGCGGGCGCAGCGACTTGGTCAGCAGGCGGATCGATTCGGCCTTGACCGACAGCTCGCCGGTTTTGGTACGGGTCAGGCCGCCTTCGACGGCGATGATGTCACCGACATCCCAGCCCTTGAAGGCCGTGTAGGCATCGCCGAGCACGGTGCCCTGCAGGAACAGCTGGATGCGGCCGGACTCGTCCTGGATCTGCGCGAAGCTGGCCTTGCCCATGATCCGCTTGGCCATCAGGCGGCCCGCCATCTTCACCTGGCGGCCGTTGCCTTCCAGGGCCTCGGCGGTCCACTGTTCGGGATCGGCGAATTCTTCCTGCAGCCGTCCGGCAAAGTCCTCGCGGCGGAAGTCGTTCGGGTACGCGATGCCCTGCCCACGCAGCGCTTTGAGTTTCTCACGGCGCTCGGCGATCAACTTGTTTTCGTCGACGGGGGGGGTATCGGTAGCTTCGCTCATGGATCTGCGGGAATCGTGTAGTGAGGGGGGATGCTGCGCCCGGCACAGCCGGTTCCACAGCATACCAAAACCGCCCTGCCCCGGCCCCTGGCGGCCCCGCCCGGTAGCCGCCAACCCTGGTTCGCGCCGACAAGCCCCCGGTAGTCGCCAACCTTGGTTGGCGCTTCGTGTGTCGACCAAGGTCGACACCTACCGGGCCGCGCGGCGCCGGCGTCAGCCGTTGCCGGGGAACGCCTGGCGCAGTTCGTCCACCAGCACCCGCTCGTTCTCCGAATAGTCGATCGGCACCGACACCAGGTGCACCCCACCCTCGTTGAACGCCGCTTCCAGGGTCGGGATGAACTGCTCGATGGCGGTCACCTCATGGCCCCTGCAGCCATAGGCCTCGGCGTACTTGACGAAATCCGGGTTGCCGAAGGTCATGCCGTAGTCGGTGAAACCATCCACCGCCTGTTTCCAGCGGATCATCCCGTAGGCGCCGTCGTTGAGGATCAGCACCACCAGGTTCAGGCCCAGCCGGCGCGCCGTTTCCAGCTCCTGGCTGTTCATCATGAAACCGCCATCCCCGCACACCGCCAGCACCCGCCGCTGCGGGTACAGGATCGAGGCCATGATGGCCGAAGGCAGGCCCGCGCCCATCGTCGCCAGCGCGTTGTCCAGCAGCAGCGTATTGGCCACCTGGGTGCGGTAGTTGCGCGCGAACCAGATCTTGTACATGCCGTTGTCCAGCGCCACGATGCCGTCCGGTGGCATCACCTGGCGGACGTCGTGCACCAGCCGCTGCGGGGTGAACGCCTGCTCCTCGGCACGGTCGGCGATGTGCTCCAGGATGGTCGCGCGCAGCGGCAGCAGCGCATCGGCGTTCGGCACCGCACCCTCGATGCGGTCGGCCAGCTGGGTCAGCGCGCGGCCGATATCACCGATCACCTCCACCTGCGGGAAGTACACCTGTTCCACCGCTGCCTGCGAGTAGCCGATATGGATCACGGTCGGGCCGCCCGGGCGCATCACGAACGGCGGCTTTTCGGTGACCTCGTGGCCGATGGTGACGATCACGTCGGCCTGGTCGATCGCCATGTGCACGTAGTCGCGCTCGGTCAGCGCCGCGGTGCCCATGTACAGGCCCGAGCCACCGGCCACCGCACCCTTGCCCATCTGCGTGGTGAAGAACGGAATGCCGGCACGCAGCACGAACGCTGACAGCGCTTCGCTGGACTGTGGCCGCGACGCCGCCGAAGCGATCATCAGCAGCGGACGCTTGGCGTTGCGGATGATCTCCGCCGCACGGTCGAGCGCCTCCGGGCTGGCAATGGGGCGATCCACCGCGTGCGGCGGAATCAGCGCCACGCCCTCGACCTCGTTGGCCGCGATGTCTTCCGGCAGTTCCAGCAGCACCGGACCCGGCCGCTCTTCCTGGGCCACGCGGAACGCCTCGCGGACAATGGTCGGGATGGTGCGCGCCGAGACGATCTGCCGTGCCTGCTTGGTCAGCGGCTTCATCGTGCTGACGATGTCGACGATCTGGAAGCGCGCCTGCTTGCTGGCGACGATGCCCTTCTGCCCGGTGATCATGATCACCGGCCACGCACCCAGCAACGCATACGCCGCGCCGGTGGTGAAGTTGAGCGCGCCCGGGCCAAGCGTGGCCAGGCACACGCCGGGCTTGCCGGTCAGGCGCCCATAGGTGGCCGCCATGAACACCGCCGCCTGCTCATGGCGGGTGACGACCAGCTCGATGCTGGAATGGCGGAGCGACTCGACCACGTCGAGGTTTTCTTCGCCGGGGATGCCGAAAATACGCTCGACGCCTTCGTTCTCAAGCGCGGCGACGAGCAGGTCTGAACCCTTGGACATTGGAATGCCGTCCTTTTCGCTGGACTGGTGGTGGATCGTTGCAGGAAGGATGAGAGCCGCGCGTCAAGGCTTGTCGAACCACACCGTCTGCGCATTGACGAATTCACGGATGCCGAAGTGCGAGAGCTCGCGGCCGAAGCCGCTCTTCTTCACGCCGCCGATCGGCACGCGCGGGTCGGACGCCGAGAAGCCGTTGACGAACACGCCGCCGGTCTGCAGCCGGCGCGCCAGCTGCATGGCGCGCGCGCGGTCGCCGGTCCACAGGTTGCCGCTGAGGCCGAACTCGCTCTGGTTGGCCAGCTCCACCGCGTGATCGGCATCGCGCGCGCGGCTGATCGAGGCCACTGGGCCGAAGGTCTCGGTATCGAAGGCCTGCATGCCCGGCTCCACGCCGGCCAGCACGGTGGGCGCATAGAACGCGCCTGGGCGCTGCAGTTGATGGCCACCGACCAGCAGCTGCGCGCCAGCCTCCACAGAAGCGCGCACCTGCGCATCGAGCTGTTCAAGCAGATCCTGGCGCGCCATCGGGCCGATGCGGCTGCCGGCCTCGCGGCCGTCGCCGACCGTCAGCGCCTGCACCTTCTGGCAGAACTGCGCCACGAAACGCTCGTAGACAACCTCTTCGACGATGATGCGCTTGCCGGCAATGCAGACCTGCCCGGTGTTCTGGAAGCGCGAGGCCACCGCCGCATCGACGGCGGCATCCAGATCGGCATCGGCCAGCACGATGAACGGATCGGAGCCACCCAGCTCCAGCACCACCTTCTTCAGCGCCTGCCCGGCCTGGGCGGCAATGCTGCGACCGGCCGCCACGCTGCCGGTCAGGGTCACCGCAGCGATACGGTCATCGGCAATCGCGCGGCTGGTGCCCTCGCGGCTGATATTGGCGGCGATGAAGGTGCCTTCCGGCAGCCCGGCATCACGCCACGCGGCATCGAGCAGCCGCGCGGTGCCGACGATGTTCTCGGCCGGCTTCAGCAGGAAGCCGTTGCCGCCCATCAGGATCGGCACCGCGGCGCGCATCACCTGCCAGTACGGGAAATTCCACGGCATGATGCCCAGCACCACGCCCAACGGCAGGTAGGACACGTAGGCCTTGTCGTCGGGCACCTGGGTCGGTTCGTCGCGCAGGAACTGCGCGCCGTGGTCGGCGTACCAGTCGCACAGCACGGCGCACTTTTCGATCTCGGCCAACGCTTCGGCCTGGACCTTGCCCATCTCGGCGGTGGCCAGCGCGGCCAGCGCGTCACGGTCGCGGCGCAGTACACCCGCCATCGCGCGCAACACGCCGGCGCGCTGTTCGAGGCTGGTTTCGCTCCAGGCGGCAAAGCCGGCCTGGCCGCGATCGAGGATCGCCTCCAGTTCGGCGTCGGTGGCGAAGGGATGGCTGGCGATGAGCTGGCCGGTGGCCGGATCGCGGGAAATGGCAGTGCTGGGGGCAGCGGACATGCAGGTCTCCTGGTGTCTCGACGACGGGCAGTGGCCCGTCTCCTGCACAGGAATGTGGACCTGTTCGATGGCAGCAACAAGGCGTCTGCTTATCCTGTGACCTGCACTTACCTGCCTGAATGGGGGGCTCTTTGCAGGGCTGCGCCCTGCACCCGCCGAAGCAACAGCACAAGCTGGTTTCCTGCGGGATGGCGGG
>NZ_JAOEDV010000093.1:0-16396 GCF_029837545.1 Stenotrophomonas sp. GD04024
CAGGCCCACGCCCGGTTCGGTGAACAGGTAGCGCGAATCCAGTGCCGAATCGCCCAGCTTGTGCCGCAGCTTGCCGACCAGGATGCGCAGGTAATGGGTGTCCTGCTGGTGAGTCGGCCCCCAGATCTCCTGCAGGATCTGCGGCTGGGTCACCACCCGCCCGGCGTTGCGCAGCAGCAGCGACAGCAGCGCGTACTCCTTGCGGGTCAGCGCCACCGGCTCGCCATCCAGCGCCACTTCACGGCGCACCAGGTCCACGTGCAGGTGGCCGTCGTCGAACATCGGCGGGGTGCCGTCACTGGGTACGCTGCGGGTGCGCAGCAGCGCTCGTACCCGCGCCATCAGTTCCTGCGTGCCGAACGGCTTGGTGACATAGTCATTGGCGCCGGTATCCAGCGCCCGCACCTTCTCGGCCTCGCCGGCGCGCACGGTCAGCATGATCACCGGCACCTGGCTCCACTGCCGCAGCTGTTCAAGCACCTCGTGGCCTTCCATGTCCGGCAGGCCGATATCCAGGATCACCAGGTCCATGTCCTCGCTGGCGGCCAGCTGCAGGCCTTCCTGGCCGGTGGCCGCCTGCCGCACCTGGTAGCCCTGCGCGCGCAGGCTGATGTCCAGGAACCGGCGGATCTGGGTTTCATCGTCGATCACCAGCACGCGCGCGGCCGGCACGCTGGCATCAATCGGGGTCGGGCTCATCGTGGGAGGCTGGCTTGAGCAGGGGCAGGGTGATGCGGATCAGGGTACCGCGACCGTCGCGTCCGGGCAGCGCCTGGACGCTGCCGCCATGCGCGCCGATCATGCCCTGGCAGATGGTCAGGCCCAGGCCGGTACCGTGGCGGCCACGGTCGCCGCGCTCGACGCTGTAGAACATGTCGAAGATGCGCGCGCGCTCGTCATCGGGAATGCCGGGGCCGGCATCGATCACGTCGATGCGCAGCTGGCCATCCAGCTCGCGCGCCTGCACCTGCACGGCGGCATCCGGCGGCGAGAACTTGGCGGCGTTCTCCATTACGTTGAACACGGCCTGTTCCACCAGCGCCGGGTGCACCCAGATCGGCGCCAGCGTGGACGGAATGTCCAGCTCCAGCCGCACCTTGGGCTGGTAGCGCTGCAGGCGCCGCGCCGCCGAGCCGATCAGTTCATCCACGCCGATCCAGTCGCGGTTGATCTTCAGCCCTTCGTGGCCAAGCCGGGTCATGTCCAGCAGGTTCTGGATGTAGCGGTCCAGGCGCTCGCCTTCGACCAGGATGGTGTCCAGCAGCGCACGGCGATCAGCCGTATCCATCGCCGCGCCATAGCTGGCCAGGCTGTCGGCCGAACCGATCATCGCCGCAAGTGGCGAGCGCAGGTCATGCGACACCGATGAGAGCAGCGCCGAGCGCAGCCGCTCGGTCTCGTTGCTCACATGGGCCTGCTCCAGTTCCGCCACCAGCCTGGTGCGTAGCGCGGCCTGGGCGATGTCGTCGACCATCGCTTCGGCCAGCTGCCGCTGCTCGGGCAGCAGGCGTGCCTGCGCGCCGGGCAGGTACAGGCCGGCCACGCCGATCGCGTGGTCTTCGCCATCCAGCAGCGGCAGGAACCACCATTGCGCCCCTGCGAGGGTGTCGGTGAAGCGTCCGCTGGGCTGGCCGTGGCGCAGCGCCCAGTCGGCGGCGGCCAGATCGGTGTCGCCGGGCTGGCTGCGGCCCCCGGCCGCGGTATCGGTGCCGATCCGCAGCCACGCCGGCACATCCATGGCCTGTTCCAGCGCATGCCGGCCGGCCTGTGCCACCTCGCCGTTGCCGGCGGCGCTGGCCAGCTGCCGGCCCAGCTGCTGGCGCGCGCGCGCGTGGCGGTTGGCCGCGCGCAGCGCGATCACCTGCATGCGCAGCCGCGAGGCCAGGCGTCCGGCCACCAGGGCGGCGGCCAGGAACAGGAAGACGGTGATCACACCCTGCCGTGCACCGATGGCAAAGGTGAAGCGCGGCGCGATGAACAGGAAGTTGTAGGCGAGGAAGCACAGGATCGCCGCCATCACCGCCACGCTGGCACGCGTGCGTGCGGCCACCAGCACCACCGCGACGATGAACACCATCGACAGGTCGGCCATGCCCACCCAACGCTCGGCCAGCCAGGCCACCACGCAGGCCAGCGCCGTGGCGATCAGTGCCTGCACCGGCTCGTGGCTGAAGCCACGCACCGGTGCCATCAGCCCCTCGCGGCGCGAGCGTGCACGTGCCTGCGGCGTGCTGATGATGGTGATCTCGTAGTGCGCGCCGCGCTGGATCAACTGTTGGGTCAGGGTGCGGTTGAACATCCGTGCCAGCGGTCGCTCGCGGGTGCGGCCCAGCACCAGGGTCGACACGCCATTGTGTGCGGCATGGTCGAGCAGGGCATCGGCGATGCTCGATCCATGCAGCAGTTCAGCATCACCGCCCAGACGCCGCGCCAGTGCGAAGGCCGCATCGATCTCGCGGCGGGTCGCATCATCCTGGCGACGCCCCTGCACGGTCACCACCGTCCATGGCGCATCGCGGCGTTCGGCGATGCGCCGTGCCACCCGCACCAGGTACTCGCTCTGGCCGCCGCCATCGATGGCCACCAGCACGCCGCGGCGCAGTGGCAGGTTGCCTTCACCGCGTGCGGCGCGGGTCTCGCGCAGGCTGCTGTCGACGCGGTCGGCGGCTTCCTGCATTGCCAGTTCGCGCAGGGCGGTCAGGTTGGCCGGCGAGAAGAACGCCTGCAGCGCCTGCGTGGCCTGCTCGGGCACATAGACCTTGCCCTGCTGCAGGCGCGCGATCAGTTCGCGCGGCGGCAGGTCGACCAGCACGATGTCATGCAGGCGGTCGAGCACGCCGTCCGGCACGGTCTCGCTTACACGCACGCCGGTGATGCGCATCACCACGTCGTTGAGGCTTTCCAGGTGCTGGATGTTGACCGTGGTCCAGACGTCGATGCCGGCGTCCAGCAGTTCCATCACATCCTGCCAGCGCCGCTCGTGGCGGCTGCCCGGCGCGTTGCGATGGGCCAGTTCGTCCACCAGCACCAGTGCGGGATGCCGGGCCAGCACGGCGTCCAGGTCCATCTCCTGCAAGGTGTGGCCGTGGTAGGCCACTTCCTTCAGCGGCAGCTGCGGCAGGCCTTCCAGCAACGCCTGGGTATCGGCGCGGCCATGGGTTTCCACCAGGCCCACCACCAGGTCGACGCCGCGACGTAGCTGTTCCTGCGCGCGGGTCAGCATGGTGTAGGTCTTGCCCACGCCCGGCGCCGCGCCGAGGAATACCGTCAGCTTGCCGCCGGCTTCGCGTTGCAGGCCTTCGACCAGGGCATCGGCCTGGCGGGTACGTGCATCAGTCATGGGTGCCGCTGTCATGGCTGCCATTGTGCGCGCAGCGGGTGCAGGCCGGCATCACGGCGCCTTGGCGGCGTGGTCCAGTGCGAAGTTCAGGGTTACCACGTTCACCCGCGGCTGGCCGAACAGGCCCCACTGGCGACCTTCGGTATGCGCCTGCACCAGCGCCTGCACGCGCTCCACCGGCAGGCCACGGGCACGTGCCACGCGCGCCACCTGCAGTTGTGCCGCCTCTGGCGACAGTTGCGGATCCAGGCCACCTGCGGACTGGGTGACCAGGTCCGCCGGCACCTGTGCCGGCGCTACGCCTTCGCGTGCGGCCACCGCCGCGGTGCTGGCGGCTACGCGTTCGGCCAGCGCCGGGTTGCTGCGCGCCATGTTGGAGCCCGCTGCGGCCATCGGATCGTAGTTGGCGGCCGACGGCCGGGCCTGGAAATAGCCATCGCCGGTGAACGGCTGCGACAGCCACGCCGAGCCGCGTACCTGGCCGCTGCCATCACGCAGCAGGCTGCCTTCGGCCTGGGTCGGGTAGGCCAGGCCGGCGAAACCGGTGGCGATGCCGGCGTAGACCGCGCCGGCCAGCAACAGCGTGGCCAGGCCCAGGCCGATGGCCGGGCGCCAGCTGGCGCCATCCTGCAGGCCGGCCACGCGGGCCTCGGCCTTGGCTTCGCGGGACAGGGAAGACGAAGTGGAAGCAGAACGGTTCATGCGCCGAATACCAGGACAAGAAGGAGGTCGATCAGCTTGATCGCCGCGAACGGCAGCAGCACGCCGCCGAGGCCGTACACCAGCATGTTCCGGCGCAGCAGCGCGGTGGCCGTGGCCGGGCGGAAGCGCACGCCGCGCAGGGCGAGCGGGATCAGTGCGGGAATCACCAGCGCGTTGAAGATCAGCGCGGCCAGCACCGCGTTGCGCGGGCTCGACAGCTGCATCACGTTCAAGGCGGCCATGGTTGGCACCGCAGCGGCAAACAGCGCCGGCAGGATCGCGAAGTACTTGGAGACGTCGTTGGCCAGCGAGAAGGTGGTCAGCGCGCCGCGGGTGATCAGCTGCTGCTTGCCCACTTCCACCACCGCCAGCAGTTTGGCCGGGTCCGAATCGAGGTCGACCATGTTGCCGGCCTCCTTCGCTGCCTGCGTGCCGGAGTTCATCGCCAGGCCGATGTCGGCCTGCGCCAGCGCGGGCGCGTCATTGGTGCCATCGCCCACCATCGCCACCAGGCGGCCGCCGGCCTGCTCCTGTCGGATGCGCGCCAGCTTGTCTTCCGGGCGTGCCTCGGCGATGTAATCGTCGACGCCGGCCTCGGCAGCAATGGCGGCGGCGGTCAGCGGGTTGTCGCCGGTGATCATCACCGTGCGGATGCCCATCGCGCGCAGCTGCGCGAACTTCTCGCGCATGCCGTGCTTGACCACGTCCGACAGCTCGATCACGCCCAGTACGTGGCGGCCCTCGGCCACCACCAGCGGGGTGGCACCGTTGCGTGCCACCTGCTCGACGCGCCCGGCCAGCTCGGCCGGCACCGTGCCACCCAGCGCCTGCACATGGTTGCGGATCGCATCCAGTGCGCCCTTCCGGATCTGCCGGCCATGTTCCAGGTCCACGCCGGACATGCGGGTCTGCGCACTGAAGGCCAGGTAGTCGGCATGGTCCGGCTCGGCGGTGGCGCAACCCTGCTCGCGGGCCAGGCGCACGATCGACTTGCCTTCCGGCGTCGGGTCGGCCAGCGAGGACAGCAGTGCCGCTTCACGCAGCTGGCTGGCGTCGATGCCGGCCAACGGATGGAAGTGGCTCGCCTGGCGGTCGCCGTAGGTGATGGTGCCGGTCTTGTCCAGCAGCAGCACGTCGACGTCGCCGGCCACTTCCACCGCCTTGCCCGACTTGGCCAGCACGTTGGCGGCCAGTGCACGGTTCATGCCGGCAATACCAATCGCTGGCAGCAGGCCGCCGATGGTGGTCGGGATCAGGCACACCAGCAGCGCGATCAGCAGCAGCGGATCGACCTTGACGCCGACCGCAGCACCGATCGCCGGCAGCGTCGCCACCACTACCAGGAAGGTGAGCGTCATCGCCGCCAGCAGCAGGGTCAGCGCGACCTCGTTCGGGGTCTTCTGCCGGTTGGCGCCTTCCACCAGCGCGATCATCCGGTCCAGGAAGCTGTGGCCCGGTTCGGCGGTCACCCGCACGATGATCTGGTCGGACAGCACCTTGGTGCCGCCGATCACGCCGGAACGGTCGGTGCCGGCCTCGCGCAGTACCGGTGCCGATTCGCCGGTCACCGCCGCTTCGTTGATGGTGGCCAGGCCCTGCACGATCTCGCCATCGGCCGGCACCAGTTCACCGGCACTGACGATCACATGGTCGCCCGGGCGCAGCTCGGCGGCCGGCACCTGGGCTTCTGCGGCGCCTGGCTGCGGAGCAGCCAGCCGGCGCGCCACCAGGTCCTGGCGGGCCCGGCGCAGCGAGGCGGCCTGGCCGCGGCCACGTGCCTCGGCCACGGCTTCGGCGAAATTGCCGAACAGCACGGTCACCAGCAGGATCGCGGTCACCGCCAGGCCGAAGCCCAGCGGCGCATTGCCGGTCAGGGTGACGATGGCGGCGACGATCGTGCCGGCCATCACCACCGCCATCACCGGGCTGCGCACCAGATGCATCGGCGACAGCTTGCGCACCGCTTCGACCAGCGCACGGCGCAGGCCGGCGCCATCGAGCAGGGCAGGGCGTGGCGCATGGGTACTACGGGTTGAACTTGCATGACTACTCATGGGGGTGTCCTCAGTGCAGTCCCAGGCTCAGGTGGTCGGCGATCGGGCCGAGTACCAGCGCCGGCATGAACTGCAGCACGGTCAGGATGACGATCACCGAGACCAGGGTCAGGGCGAAGGTCGGGGTTTCGATCTGCAGGCTGCCGGCAGATTCCGGCGCCTGGCGCTTGGCAGCCAGCTGTGCGGCCACCACCAGCGGAATGATCAGCAGCGGGAAGCGGCCCAGCAGCAGTACCAGCGAGCAGCTCAGGTTCCACCACAGCGTGGCGTCACCCAGGCCTTCGAAGCCCGAACCGTTGTTGGCATAGGCCGAGACATACTCGTAGAAGACCTGGCTGATGCCATGGAAGCCGGGGTTGGAGGTGCCGGCCAGGCCGGGCACGGCCAGGGTGATCGCGGTGAACACCAGCAGGGTGATCGGCTGCAGCAGCACCAGCAGGGCCAGCAGGCGCACCTGCGGTGTCTCCAGCTTGCGGCCGAACAGTTCCGGCGTACGCCCGGTCATCAACCCGGCCAGGAACACGCCCAGCAGCAGGTACACGATGAACTGCTGCAGGCCGCAACCGATACCGCCCCAGATTGCACTGACCAGCATGTTGACCATCGCGATGCCGCCACTCAGCGGTGCCAGCGAATCGTGCATGCCGTTCACCGAGCCGTTGGAGACCTGGGTGGTCACCGCCGCCCACAGCGCGGTGCCATCGGCGCCGAAGCGCACCTCCTTGCCTTCCATCAGCAGCGGAGTGGCGGCGCTGGCGCTGTGTCCTTCGCTCCACATCATCGCGCCGGTCGACAGCAGCGACATGCCCAGCATGCAGCTGAACACCAGGGCGCCGAAGCGGCGGCGGCCGGTGAAGGCACCGATCATGAAGATCACCGCCATCGGTATCAGCAGGATGCCGACGACCTCCAGCGCATTCGACAGCGGGGTCGGGTTCTCCAGCGGGAAGCTGCTGTTCGGGCCATACCAGCCGCCACCGTTGGCGCCCAGCTGCTTGGCCGCGACCATCGCCGCGACCGGGCCCAGCGGCAGTTTCTGCCCGGCCATGCCGGCGCTGGCATCGATCGGCGTGGCCTGCGGGCCGCCCGCCAGGGTCGACGGTACGCCCTGGCTGGTCAGCAGCAGGGTCCAGACCAGGCACAGCGGCAGCAGGAAGCGCACGCACAGGCGCACCACGTCCACATAGTAGTTGCCCACCGCCACCTGGCGGTCATCGCCGGTACCGGTGGCCGCCGCAGCCTGCGGCGCACGCGAGAACAACGCGCGCAGCGTCGCCACGGCCAACGCCAGCCCCATCATCGGCGTCACCACCTGCAGGCCGGTGATGCCGGTCATCTGCGAGAGATAGGACAGCTGCGCCTGGCCCGAGTAGTGCTGCTGGTTGGTGTTGGTCAGGAACGAGATCATCGTGTGCAGCGCGGTGTCCCAGCGCATGTTCGGGATCTGGTCCGGGTTCAACGGCAACCAGGCCTGGGTCATGAACACCGCCTGGGTCAGCACCGCGACCACCACGTTGCTCAGCACGAAGGCCAGCGCATAGCCGCGCCAGGACATCGAACGCGACGGATCGACGCCGAATACCTTGTACAGCGGCTTTTCGATCCAGTGGAACAGCACGTCGACCTTCATCGGCGCACCGCGCATCACGCGCGCCAGGTACAGGCCCAGCGGCCACGCCAGCAGCAGGCTGGCAGCAATAATGACAAGCATCTCAGTCATGGCCGGCTCCGTCAGAACGACTCGGGCCGAAGCACGACATAGAGAAGATAGGCGGCGGCGACCAGCACCAGCACGCCACACAACAACGACAGCCAGGGGGACATTGCAATAGCGTCCTGGTGGAACCCCTCCACCTCAGGCCGCCATCGTCGTCCTGCCCCCCATAAACGCACTACGCGCCGGACCGGGCCGACGCGTAAAGAGTGCATAAATTCGGTGGGCCAACCCGTAACCAGGCCCCGGGTAGCGCCGGGCCACGCGCGGTAGTGGGAGCCTCGTCAGCCGGCCGGTGCTGCCGCCGGCGCCAGCCCCTTCAGCTCGCGATAGCGCTGCAGGCTGCTGTCGATCTCGGCCTTCAGGGCCTGCTGCTGCTGCACGAACCCGGCCTGCAGCCGCTGCTGCGCCTGCAGCTGCACGTGCCGCTGGCGGATCGCTTCGGCCTGCTTGCCGGCCACCTTGCCGCCGGCCAGTTCGCGATCGCCGGCAGCCGCCAGCAGCGCCACCAGCGATTCACGCAGGCTGGTGACGTTGTACTCGGCCGTCTTGAGGTTGTTGTCCAGCACTTCCTGGCGTTCGGCGAACACCCGGCGCAGGTCGTCCTCGCTGCCATAGGTGGTCAGCATCGCCTGCTCGGTGCGCTGGCGGGTCTGCGCGGCCATCAGGTCCAGCTGCCGCTGCGCCGCTTCCGTGCTGGCGGCGGCGCGCTCCTCGTCGGTCAACGCGCGCTGGACCTGCGCATTGCGCAGGCCACTCTTTGCGTTGAACTCGTCGCGGGCATGGTTGACCGCGTCGGCCGGCAGCGAATCGCTGCAGATCCGCTCCTTGCCCTCGTTCCAGCAGTACAGCTTCTTCTCCACCTTGCCACCGCCCCGCGGTTGCGCCGGAACGGAGAACGGCACGGCCAGCAGCAGGCCGGCAAAGAGCACAGCAGGAACTCGGGACATGACCTTTCCCCTGGGTCGGTCAGCGGGTCGAACGGACGCCGTACTGGGCCCGGTAGGCTTCCAGCGGCTGCCGGTAACCCACAAGTTCCGGGTTACCGGAGGCGAAATCAAGCAGGTCGGCCAGCGACGCCACGGCGATCACCGGAATGCCGGCTTCTTCGGCCACCGACTGCGCGGCGGAGCGGCGGTCGGATTCCGAGGCGATCTCCTGGCGGTCCAGCGCCACCACGATGCCGGCCGGCGTGCCACCGGCGGCGCGGATGATGCCCAGTGCTTCGCGGATCGCGGTACCGGCGGTGATCACGTCGTCGACGATCAGCACGCGCTTGCCATTCATGTCGGCGCCGATCAGCTGGCCGCCTTCACCATGGTCCTTGGCTTCCTTGCGGTTGAACGACAGCGGCAGGTCGCGGCCGCGCTGGGCCAGCTCGCAGGCCATCGCGGTGGCCAGCGGAATGCCCTTGTAGGCCGGGCCGAACACCACGTCGTACTTGATCCCGGTGGCGTCGATGGCATCGGCGTAGCAGGCGCCGAGCTGCGACAGCAGCGAACCGGAGTCGAAACGACCGGCGTTGAAGAAATAGGGGCTCAGCCGGCCGGACTTGAGGGTGAACTGGCCGAAGCGCAGGGCGTCGGCGGTCAGGGCCAGCTGCAGGAAACGGTGGCGGTGGTCGCTCATCAAAACTCGATTCATCTTCATTTGGAGCACAAATCCTAATCCAGCTGGGCGTTTCGCGCTCGTCCGGCCCTGGGTGAGGGCCGTTGCGCCCCCCTCTGGCGGACTGCGCAGCCCTGCGGGCAACCGGTATGCTTGCCCGGTTTCCCGCCGCAGGTCCCCCGCATGCGCATCATCAGTTTCAACGCCAATGGCATCCGTTCCGCCGCAACCAAGGGCTTCCTCGATTGGTTCCGGGCCCAGGACGCCGACGTCCTGTGCATCCAGGAGACCAAGGCCCAGGAAGACCAGCTGACCGACCCGATGTTCCGCCCGGACGGCCACCACTGCTTCTACCGCGACGCCATCACCAAGAAGGGCTACAGCGGCGTGGCGATCTACAGCAAGCGCGAGCCGGACCAGGTCATCACCTCGCTGGGCTGGGCCCCGTTCGACGACGAAGGCCGCTACATCGAGGCGCGCTACGGCAACCTCAGCGTGGTCTCCTTCTATATCCCGTCCGGCAGCTCGGGCGACCTGCGCCAGGGTTTCAAGTTCGAAGTGATGGAATGGCTGCGGCCGATCCTCGAGGAATGGGCGCGCAGCGGCCGCGACTACGTGCTGTGCGGCGACTGGAACATCGTCCGTTCGGCGCTGGACATCAAGAACTGGAAGTCCAACCAGAAGAACTCCGGCTGCCTGCCGGAAGAGCGCGACTGGCTCAACGCGCTGTGCGCCGACCACGGCCAGGCCACCGATGTCACCGCCGGCCGCGGCTGGGCCGATGCCTACCGCCTGCTCAACCCCACCGGCGAGGACTACACCTGGTGGAGCAACCGCGGCGCCGCCCGCGCCAACAATGTCGGTTGGCGCATCGACTACCAGTTCATCACCCCGGGCCTGCGTGACCGCCTGCGCAGCTGCTCGATCTATCGCGACGAGCGCTTCTCCGACCACGCGCCGTTCATCGTGGACTACGACCTGTGACCGAGGCCGCCACGCCGGTCAGCTACAAGGGCTGGGCAGGCATCAAGCGCGCCTTCGGCACTCCGTCGGCGCTGACCATGGCCATGCTCGGCTTCGGCAGCGGCCTGCCGTTCCTGCTGATCGCCTCGCAGACCCTGTCCACGCGCCTGCGCGACGTCGGCCTGGACCTGGGCAGCATCGGCCTGATCAGCCTGGCCAGCTTCTTCTACCTGCTCAAGTTCCTGTGGGCGCCCCTGCTGGATCGCTATGCCTTCCCGCTGCTCGGTGGGCTCGGCCGCCGCCGCTCGTGGCTGCTGGTGTCGCAGGCGCTGGTGCTGGTCGGCCTGGTCGCACTGGCCTTCGTGCGTCCCGAGCAGGGCGTCTGGCCGCTGGTGGCCTGGGTGCTGGTGGCCTCGTTCGCCGGTGCCACCCAGGACTCGGCCGTCGACGCCTACCGCATCGAGATCGCGCCGCAGGCGGCGCAGGCCGCGCTGGCGGCCACCTATACGCTGGGTTACCGGATCGGCCTGATCCTGGCCGGTGCCGGCGCGCTGTACCTGGCCCAGTTCGAAGGCTGGATCGTGGCCTATCTGGCCATGGCGGCACTGATGCTGCTGCCGATCGTCACCACGCTGCTGTGCGCCGAACCGGAGCGTCCGGCCACCACCGTGCAGCGCCGCATCGATGTCGCCGAGGCGTTCGTCCAGCCCATCACCAGCTTCTTCAGCCGCAACGGCGTTGCGCTGGCGCTGGTGCTGCTGGCCTTCGTCGGGCTGTTCAAGTTCCCGGACCAGGTCATCGGCGTGATGGCCGGGCCGTTCTACCTCGACTCCGGGTTCGACAAGGCCGACATCGCGACCGTCTCCAAGCTGTTCGGTGTGTGGATGGGCATCGGTGGCGCCTTCCTGGGCGGCATCGCGGTGGCCGCGTTCGGTTTCCGCCGCATGCTGCTGGTGGCCGCGCTGGGCGTGGCGCTGTCCAACCTTGCGTTCCTGCTGATGGCGCACAACCCGGGCAAGCTGTGGGCGTTCTATGCCGCGCTCAGCGCCGACAACCTGTTCCAGGGCTTTGCCGGCACCGTGCTGGTGGCCTTCATGTCGTCGCTGACCGACCGCAACTTCACTGCCACCCAGTACGCGCTGCTGGTCTCGCTGGCCAACCTGCCCGGCAAGTTCGTCGGTGGCGTTTCCGGCTATATCGTTGAAGCCACCTCCTACAGCACGTTCTTCATCCTCAGCTCGGTCACCGTGGTGCCGACCCTGCTGCTGCTGGCCTGGTTGTGGCCGCGGATCGTGGATCGCGGGCCCCCGCCGGTCGCCTGATTGCCTGTACGTCCGGTCTGCGGGATCATCGCCCCGACGCGCCGAGGGGGCGGTGCCTTGCGAACGGGGAAGTGAGCATGGCCGACGTTGTGCTGCGGGACCTGGACCCGCTGCTGCTGGACCGTATCCGTCGAGTCGCGGTTGCCCGCGGCTGGACCCACGAACAGACCTGCGCGGCCTTGCTGGAGCAGGGCCTGTTCAGCAGTGAACTGGAGGTCCGCTCCGGCTTCGGCGATCCCGAAGTGGACGCCCTGTCCGATGCCATCGCCGCCCTGCAGGCCCTGCCCGCAGGACAGGGCTTCGATTAGCGCCTCTGTAGCGTCGAGCCATGCTCGACTGCTTCTGCTCACGCAGGATGTATCGCGCCCAGGATCCGCGGGCCTTTCGCCCCGGTCACGCTCGGCAGGTTGCCGGCCAGCCCGTCCATCGTCCGCTGCGCCAGCCACGCAAACCCCATCGCCTCCACGTACTCCGGGTCCAGCCCGTGCATCGCACTGGACTCCACCTGCACCTCCGGCAGCCGTGCCGCCAGCCGCTTCATCAGCTGCCGGTTGCGCACGCCACCGCCACAGACCAGCAGGCGCCGGGTCTGCGGCTGCTGCGCCAGCAGTGCGTCGGCCACCGTCGCCACGGTCAGCTCCAGCAGGGTCGCCTGCACGTCGGCGGCGGCGTATTCGCCTTCGCCCATGTGCGCCTCGGCCCAGGCCAGGTGGAACTGTTCGCGGCCGGTGCTCTTCGGTGGCGGTAGTGCGAACCACGGGTCCGAACGCCACCCGGCCAGAAGGCTGTCGTCCACCGCGCCACTGGCGGCATACGCGCCGTCGGCATCGAAGGTGCGGCCGGTGTGGCGCTGACACCAGGCGTCCATCAGCGCGTTGGCCGGGCCGGTATCGAAGCCACGCACCGCGCCTTCGCGCGGGATCAGGGTCAGGTTGGCGATGCCGCCCAGGTTCAGCACCGCGCGGTCTTCATCGGCGGTGCCGAGCATGCCCAGGTGGAAGGCCGGCATCAGCGGTGCGCCATGGCCCCCGGCCGCTACGTCGCGGCGGCGGAAGTCGCACACCGTGGTGATCCCGGTCAGTTCGGCGATGCGGTTGCCGTCGCCCAGCTGCACGGTGAACGCAGGGTCGGCCAGCGGCCGATGGCGCACGGTCTGCCCATGCGAGCCGATCGCCCGTACCTGCGCCGGGTCCACGCCCGCCTCGGCCAGCAGCTGGTTGGCGGCGTCGGCGAAGCTGATCGCGATCCGCGCATCCAGCTCGCCCAGTTCCTCCAGCGAGTCCAGTGGACCGCCTTCGCCCAGTGCCACCAGCCGTGCGCGCAGCACCGGCTCCCAGCGGGTGGTCAGCCCGTGCACGAAGCGGCAGCCGCCAGTGGTGGGGAACTGCACCAGGGCAGCGTCGATGCCATCGGCGCTGGTGCCCGACATCAGGCCAAGGTACAGGGGGGCGTCAGCGTCGGCAGTGGTGTTCATGGCAGGCATAAAAAAAGGACGCGGCAAGCTTGGGCTGCCGCGTCCTTCTTCGTCAACGCAGGGGCTCAGCCGCGCTTGCGGCCGGCGCTGCTCTTGTCCTTGGCGCTGGCCACCTCGGGTGCGGCCTCGTCGCGGCTGGTCGGGGCCGGGCTGGCGTCGGCGTAGATCAGCTTCTCCATGCCTTGGATGCGTGCCATCGCCGGCGCGGTCTGCGCACGGAAGGCCACCAGCTCGGCGCCCTTCAGCGGTTCCGGCGGTGGCATGGTCACCGTCAGCGGGTTGCGGTGCTCGCCGTTGACGCGGAATTCGTAGTGCAGGTGTGGGCCGGTGGCCAGGCCAGTCGAGCCGACATAGCCGATCACCGTGCCCTGGGCCACGCGCTGGCCGGTCTTGATGTTCGCAAAGCGCGACATGTGCCCGTACAGGGTGGTGTGGCCGCGGCCGTGGTCGAGGATCACCACGTTGCCGTAGCCGCGCTGCACGCCGGCGAACTGCACGCGGGCATCGCCGGCGGCCATGATCGGGGTGCCGGTGCGCGCGGCGTAGTCCACGCCCTTGTGCATGCGCATCTTGCCCAGCACCGGGTGCTTGCGCGCGCCGAAGGTCGAGCTCAGCCGCGCGAACGGGATCGGCATGCGGATGAAGCTCTTCTTCAGCGATCGCCCGTTGATGTCG
The DNA here is from genome assembly GCF_029837545.1 of Stenotrophomonas sp. GD04024. Classification (NCBI taxonomy): domain Bacteria; kingdom Pseudomonadati; phylum Pseudomonadota; class Gammaproteobacteria; order Lysobacterales; family Lysobacteraceae; genus Stenotrophomonas; species Stenotrophomonas sp. GD04024. The sequence goes on from NZ_JAOEDV010000093.1 coordinate 13,853, forward strand.
TAGTACTCGGACTTGCCGTTGCGGTCGAAGCGGAAGCCGGAATAGGTCTTGCCACCGGTGGTGAAGGTCGCCGCCAGGATCTTGCTGGTGTCCACCTTCTCGCCTTCGCGCCAGGTTTCATCCATCACCACGCTGAAGCGGTCGCCCGGCTGCAGGTCCTTCGAGAAGTCGATGTCGTACTTGAAGATGTCGTCGGTCATCGTCGCGATCGCCGACGGCGACAGCCCGGCCCGGCGGGCCGCGGCGTACAGCGAACTGGTGATCTCGCCGCTGGTGACCACCGTACGCGTGGAGGTCTCGCGCTTGGTCACCTTCTCCTTGATGTCATCGCCGGCCAGGCTCAACTCGACCCGGTTGTCGCCATCACGGTCGAAGCGGATGCTGCGCAGGTCGCCCGAGAGCGGCATGTCGAAGGCGATCTCGGTACCGGGGCGCAGCTTGGTCAGCGATTCGCGGGCGCCGGGGTGGTCCAGCACCCGGTGCAGGGTGCTGGCCGGAATGCCGGCCTGGTCGAACAGGTCGCTCAGGGTCTGGCCGCGCTGCACCCGCAGCACCTGCCAGCTGTCGCCCGGCACCTGCTGCTGGCGGGCCATGCTCAGCGGCGGCAACGGCAGTGCCAGGCTGGTGTGGCTGTCGGCGAACGGCGCGTCGATGGTGTGCGAGAAGCCGGGGACGATCGTCGCCACCAGCGCACCGATGGTCGCAAACAGGCTGGCATGCATCCAATGGCGCCGGGTCCAGCGTTCATTGAATGCGGCGGGAAGGTGTTGCCTGAGCTTCCGATGCAGGGCGTTGTCGTGCAGGACGTGGAGGCGTTCCTGGAAGCGCTGCTTGCGTGCGCGCCCTTGTTCGGAGTTGTGCATCGGCGATTTTTCCTGACGGCCCGGGAGCGCGGGCCTAAACGCCGGTTACCATAGACACCTGAGAAAACCGCGTCAAACCCTTGTGCCCATTGGCTTTTGTGAAGCCAATCGGGTTAACTTTGCTTTAACACCCCACACAAGAATCGGCGTTGCCGGGAGTAGTCACGTGTCCTCGATTGAAGAAGCCCTTGCCCTGATCGGCCGTGGTGCCGACGAGATCCTCAAGCTCGAGGATCTGCGTGCGCGCCTGCAGGAAGGCCGTCCGCTGCGGATCAAGGCTGGCTTCGACCCCACCGCGCCCGACCTGCACCTGGGCCATACGGTGCTGCTGAACAAGATGCGCCAGTTCCAGGACCTCGGCCACCAGGTCATCTTCCTGATCGGCGACTTCACCGGGATGATCGGCGACCCGTCGGGCAAGAGCCTGACCCGCAAGCCGCTCAGCCGCGAGGATGTGCTGGCCAACGCCCGCACCTATGAGGAGCAGGTGTTCAAGGTGCTCGACCGCAGCCGTACCGAAGTCCGCTTCAATTCGGAGTGGTTCGGCAAGATGGGCGCGGCCGACATGATCCGCCTGGCCGGCCAGCACACCGTGGCGCGCATGCTCGAGCGCGACGACTTCGCCAAGCGCTACGCCGCCCAGCAGTCCATCGCCATCCACGAGTTCCTGTACCCGCTGGTGCAGGGCTACGACTCGGTGGCCCTGGAAGCCGACGTCGAGCTTGGCGGTACCGACCAGAAGTTCAACCTGCTGATGGGCCGCGGCCTGCAGGAGCACCATGGCCAGAAGCCGCAGGTGGTGCTGACCATGCCGCTGCTGGAAGGCCTGGACGGCGTCAACAAGATGTCCAAGTCGCTGGGCAACTACATCGGTATCAGCGAACCGGCCATCGACATCGTCACCAAGACCATGAAGGTGGACGACACCCTGATGTGGCGCTGGATCGAGCTGCTGTCGTTTGATATCAGCCAGGCCGAAGCCGTGCAGCTGCGCGAGCAGGTGGCCTCCGGCGGGCTGAATCCGCGCGTGGTCAAGCTGCGCCTGGCGCGTGAACTGGCGACCCGCTTCCACGACGCTGCGGCCGCCGAGCAGGCCATTGCCGGCTGGGAAGCGGCGGTGACCGGGCAGGGCGACATCACTCAGCTGCCGCTGCAGGACGTGGTGATCCCGGCCGAGGGCCTGCGTATCGCCGCGCTGCTGACGGCGGCCGGGCTGACCCCGAGTAACTCCGAAGCCAACCGCAAGCTCAAGGAGCGCGCGGTCAAGGTGGATGGTGACGTGGTGGAAGACGGCCAGCAGGTGCTGCTGCCGGGCTTTGAAGGCCTGCTGCAGGTCGGCAAGCGCACCTTCGCCCGCGTGCGCCTGGTCACTGCCTGACAGGAAGGAAGGGCCGGCGCCAGCCGGCCCTTCCTGCTTTGTATGTAGAGTCGAGCGTTGCTCGACTGCTCTTGCCCTTCGCGGAACCCCCACGAAGGGCACGCTCGACGGCTCGCGAATGAACGGATGCAACATCCGTTGAAAAAAATCGCCACACCCCCTTCACAAATGACCCGGATAGGGACATACTTCTCCTCCCCCGTCGCAGGGGTCGCCGCCAAGGGGCTTCAGCGACAACAGGGCGCCCACCACCGCCGAACGAGATGATCGAACGAAGGTGTTGACGGACTGAAAAAGTCTGGC
>NZ_JAOEDV010000094.1:0-16240 GCF_029837545.1 Stenotrophomonas sp. GD04024
CCCACCCCGCCTTCGACAGTTCTCTGCGATCTGCGATCTGTCTGGATGGCATGACCCGCTCCTGGTGGGTGTCGACCTTGGTCGACACGATGGATCCACGTCCTGCGTGGACAAGGCATTACCCGTAGAGCCGAGCCCATGCTCGGCTCTTTTTTGCCTGCAATCTCCGGCACAATCGAAGGCCTGATTCCCCCAGAAACGGTGAACGTGCAATGCGCATCCTGATTCTCGGCGCCGGTGGTACCGGCGGTTACTTCGGCGGCCGCCTGGCCCAGGCTGGCGTGGACGTCACCTTCCTGGTGCGCCCTGCACGCGCCGCCCAGCTGGACCGCGACGGTCTGGTCATCCGCAGCCCGCTGGGCGATGCCAGCTTCCCGGTGCAGCATGTCACTGCCGATGCCCTGCCCGCGCTCGCCGCGCAACGACCGTTCGACCTGGTCATCCTCAGCTGCAAGGCCTACGACCTGGACAGCTCGATTGACGCGATCGCCCCTGCGGTGGGCGCAGACACCACCGTGCTGCCGATCCTCAATGGGCTGCATCACTACAACGCACTCGACGCGCGCTTCGGTCGCGAGGCGGTACTCGGTGGCCTCTGCTTCATCAGCGCCACCAAGGCGCCCGATGGCGCGGTGCTGCATCTGGGCAAGCCGGCCAAGCTGACGTTCGGCGAGCGTGATGGCGGCACGATCTCCGCGCGCGTGCAGGCCTTCGCCGCCGCCTGTGCGCAGGCCAGCCTCGAGCATCTGGCCAGCGAGCACATCGGCCAGGAGCAGTGGATCAAGTACACCTTCCTGACCGCGTTGGCCGCGGCCACCTGCCTGCTGCGCGCGGATATCGGCAGCATCGTTGCCACCGATGATGGGCAGGCCATCGTGCGTGGCCTGTACGACGAATGCCTGGCGGTGGCCGAAGCGGCCGGTGAGCCGGTTCCCGATGCTGCGCAGGAGACAGCGCGCGGCACCTTGACCCAGGCCGGTTCAGCGCTGAAGGCATCGATGCTGCGCGACCTGGAAGCCGGCCAGCAGGTGGAAGCCGAACAGATCGTCGGTGACATGCTGGCGCGCGCACGCAAGGCCGACCAGGAAGCCCTGCTGCTGCAGGTCGCCTACAGCAGCCTGCAGGCCTACCAGGCGCTGCGCAGCGCGTGAGCCTCGCCTCGCCTGCGGGTGCCTTGCCCACCAGGGTGCTGATCCTCGGGCTGGGCTGGAGCGGGCGCGTGCTGGCCGCGCAGCTGCAGGCGCGGGGCGTGCACGTGGCCGGCACGGTGCGCGATCCGGCGTCGGCGCCGCACGACGGCGTGCACCGGCTTCAGCTGCGGGCCGATGCCCCGCTGTCACCGGCCCTGCTCGACGAAGTCGCGCAGGCCGACGCCGTGCTGTGCAGCGTGCCACCCGACGCTGAAGGCGATCCTGCACTGCGCCTGTTGCTGCCTGCACTGCAGGCCAGTCCTGCGCTGCGCTGGGTTGGCTATCTGTCGTCGACCTCGGTGTACGCCGACCGGGCCGGCGGCTGGATCGACGAAACCAGCGTGGCGGACGCCACCGAAGCCGCCGGCCTGCAACGCAGGCAGGCCGAAGCGCAATGGCGTGCACTTGCGGAGGAACGCGGCATCGCCTCGGCGGTGTTGCGCCTGCCCGGCCTGTATGGGCCTGGACGCAATGCGCTGCTGCAGCTGGCACAGGGGCGCGCACGCCATGTGGTGCGGCCTGGCCTGGTGTTCAACCGGCTGCACGTGCAGGACCTGGCGGCGGCGATCATCGCTGCGATGCAACGGCCCACGCCCCACGCCACGTACCTGCCGGCCGATGACGAGCCGGCACCGCCGCAGGACGTGCTGGCCTTCGCCGCGCAGCTGGGCGGGTTTGCGATGCCGCCTGCCGTGGCGTGGGACGACCCAGCGCTGAGCCCGACCTTGCGGCGCTTCTATGAAAGCAACAAGCGCATCGACAGCCGTCGCACGCGCGAAGCGCTGGGCTGGGAGCCGCGCTTCCCCAGCTACCGTGAGGGCCTGCGCGACCTGCTCCGGTAGTGCCGGCCGCTGGCCGGCAATCGCGCGATGTTTGCGGCGTTCATGCTGCTGCCGGCCAGCGGCCGGCACCACCCGATCAACCGGCGTCGGGCAGGCGGAAGAAAGCCCGCGTGGCGGCGGTGGCATTTGCGGCGGTCACCACCACGTCCTCGCCTCGGTCGCGTGCCAGTTCTTCCACGATGTGCGAGAGGAACATCGGTTCGTTGCGGCGGTCCTTGGGCAGCGGCTTCAGCGTGCGCGGCAGCAGGTATGGTGCATCGGTTTCGATCATCAGGCGGTTGGCCGGGATGTTCTTCACCAGCTCGCGCAGGTGCGCGCCCCGGCGCTCATCGCACAACCAGCCGGTGATGCCGATGTACCAGTCCTGGTCCAGGTAATCGAACAGTTCATCGCGTTCGCCGGTGAAGCAATGCACCACCGCGGGGCCGATGCGCCCCTTGAAGTTCTTCATCTGCGCCATGAAATCGGCATGCGCGTCGCGCTGGTGCAGGAACAATGGCTTTCCATTGTCTGCGGCCAGCTGCAGCTGGCGTTCGAACGCGCGGTGCTGGGCGGGGCGCGGCGAGAAATCACGGAAGTAGTCCAGCCCGCACTCGCCCACCGCCACTACTTCCGGATGGGCATGCAGCGCGCGCATCTCGGCGTCGCACTCTTCGGTGTACTCCACCGCGTGATGCGGGTGCACGCCGGCGGTGGCATACAGAAAACCCGGATGCTGCTGCGCCAGCTGCAGGGCCAGCGGCGAGTGCTCGCGGCTGGCGCCGGTGATCACCATCTGCACCACGCCGGCCTGGCGCGCGCGGTCCAGCACGGCGTCACGGTCGCGGTCGAAGGAGTCGTGGGTCAGGTTGGCGCCGATATCGATCAGGTGCATGGTCATCGCGGGAGAAAAGTGCCCGCGCATTGTACCTGCGCCCGTCGTGGCCCCTTATCCTTTGCACATGAACGCCCCGCTCTTCCCGATCTCCCCACTGCTGCCTCAGATCCAGCAGCACCTGGCCGTACAGCCGCGGCTGGTGCTGGAAGCCCCGCCGGGCGCCGGCAAGACCACCCAGGTGCCGCTGGCGCTGCTGGATGCGCCGTGGCTGCAGGGGCGGAAGATCATCCTGCTGGAACCGAGGCGGGTGGCCGCACGCAGCGCGGCGCTGTTCATGGCGCGGCAGCTGGGTGAAGAGGTGGGCGGCACGGTCGGCTACCGCATCCGCTTCGAGAACAAGGTCTCGGCGCGCACCCGCATCGAGGTCGTCACCGAAGGCATCCTGACCCGCATGCTGCAGGACGACCCGATGCTGGAAGACGTCGGTGCGATCCTGTTCGATGAATTCCATGAACGCCATCTCAGTGGTGACCTAGGCCTGGCACTGGCGCTGGACGTGCAGGCGCAGCTGCGCGACGACCTGCGCCTGGTGGTGATGTCGGCCACGCTGGATGGCGAGCGACTGGCGCGCTTCCTCGATGCACCGCGCTTGAGCAGCGAGGGCCGCAGCTACCCGGTGGCGATCAGCCATTTCCCGGCGCGTCGCGACGAAGCACTGGAACTGCAGGTGCGCCGTGCGGTGCAGCAGGCGCTGGCAGAACATCCCGGTGACCTGCTGGTGTTCCTGCCCGGCCAGCGCGAAATCGCGCGGGTGCAGGCCGGCCTGCAGGAATCTCTCGATGCAGGTGTCGAGGTGCTGGCCCTGCACGGCGAACTGCCGGTGGAGCAGCAGGCGCGCGTACTGCAGGCCGCCAGCGATGGCCGCCGCCGCGTGGTGCTGGCCACCAACGTGGCCGAATCCTCGGTGACCCTGCCCGGTGTGCGCGTGGTGATCGACAGCGGCCAGGCACGCGAACCGCGCTACGACCCCAACAGCGGCTTCACCCGGTTGGATGTGGTCGCCATTGCGCAGGCCTCGGCCGACCAGCGCGCCGGCCGTGCCGGGCGCGTGGCCGAGGGCGTGGCCTGGCGGCTATGGCCGCAGTCGCAGCGGCTGGAACCGCAGCGGCGCGCCGAGATCGACCAGGTGGAACTGGCCGGGCTGGCACTGGAACTGGCGGCCTGGGGCAGCAGCGACCTGCGCTTCCTCGATCCACCGCCGTCCGGACCGATGGCGGCAGCGCGAGAACTGCTGCAACGACTGGGCGCGCTGTCCGAATCCGGCGCGATCACCACGCTCGGTCGCCGGGTGCTGGCGCTGGGCACGCATCCGCGCATGGCGGCGATGCTGCTGGCCGCACCGGACGCACGTGCGCAGGCGCTGGCCGCCGATCTGGCAGCACTGCTGGAAGCGCGCGATCCGCTGCGCCAGGGCGGTGACGCGCTGGCGGCACGCTGGCGGGCGCTGGCGGCGTTCCGCAATGGCCGTGCACCAGGCGAGGCCAACCGCAGCGGGCTGGCCGCCATCGATGCCGCTGCCAAGCAGTGGCGCCGACGCCTGCGCTGCGAGGCCACCCCACTCACCAGCATCGAAGCGCACGAACTGGGTGACCTGCTCGCGCATGCCTTCCCCGACCGCATTGGCGTCCAGCACCCCAACGATCCGCTGCGCTACCTGCTGGCCAATGGCCGCAGCGCGCGCCTGCATGAACTGAGCGACCTGCGCGGCGAACCCTGGCTTGTGGCCAGCGAGCTGCGTTTCGAGGCGCGCGATGCGCTGCTGCTGCGCGCCGCACCGGTGGATGAAGGCCAGCTGCGCACGGCGTGGCCGGAGCGCTTCGTGACCGAAGATGTGGTGCGCTGGGACAGCGAGCGTCGCGCCCTGGTGGCGCTGCGCGAGACCCGTTTCGACCGCATCGTGCTCGACAGCCGCTCGGCCGGCCGTGTCGATCCGCAGCACGCCGCGCAGGCGCTGACCGACGCGGTGGCCGAGCTCGGCCTGCAGGCGCTGCCGTGGACCGAAGGCCTGCGCCAGTGGCAGGCACGGGTGGAATCGCTGCGGCGCTGGATGCCGGAACTGGAACTGCCCGATTGCAGCGACGCCGCCCTGCTGGCCAACCGCGCGCAGTGGCTGCAACCCGCGTTCGCCGGAAAGAGCCGCCTGGATGCGCTGGACGAGGCCAGTTTCGGCGAGGCGCTGAAGTCGCCCTTGGAGTGGTCGCAGCGGCAACTGGTTGAACGTCATGCGCCGACCCGCATCACCGTGCCGTCCGGACTGGAGCGGCCGATCACCTATGCATTGGACAGCGAAAACGGCGAACCACTGCCGCCGGTGCTGGCGGTGAAGCTGCAGGAACTGTTCGGCCTGGCCGACACCCCACGCATCGCCGATGGCCGCGTGCCGTTGACCCTGCACCTGCTCTCGCCCGGCGGCCGCCCGCTGCAGGTCACCCAGGACCTGCGAAACTTCTGGGAAAACACCTACGCCGAAGTGAAGAAGGAAATGAAGGGCCGTTACCCGCGTCATCCGTGGCCGGATGATCCGTGGACGGCCACCGCGACGCACCGGGCCAAGCCGCGCGGGACCTGACCGGTCGTGCCGGCTGCAGACCCTTCCTGATCCTGAATGGCTGCGCTGGAGTCACGCCACGCACCGCCCCGCCTGACATACCGTTTACGGGCAACACGCGACACTGGACTTCGACCCGAGGCAAAGGACCCCCGCATGAGCAAGCTGACTGTAATCACCGACCGCGCCCTGGAGCGCGCCCTGGAGCTGGCCCACACTGCCGGCGATGGCCTGAAGAGCGCCGGTGGCAGCCTGCGCAATGCGGACTGGATCAAGACCGGTGCCGCCATCGGCGCAGTGAAGACCGGCGGCAAGGCCGCCACCAAGTTCGTGCGCCGCAACCCGGCAGTGGCCGTGGCCGCAGCCGCGGTGGGTGTCGGCCTGCTGGGCTATGCGCTGTACCGCAAGCAGCAGAAGAAGAAGGCCGCCAATGGCCACGTGGTGAATGGGCAGGCGCAGCGCATCAGCGCACGTGACCGCCGCAATGCCACCGTGGTTGACGAGCATAGCGATATCGGCAGCGACGCCTGAGGCATTGCGCGTTGCCAGGGCCGGACCGCTTCCACGGGAGGCGCTCCGGCCCTTTCCGTTTCTGCGGGTGTGTTCAGCCGATCTGCCGCCACTGCCCCGGTTGCAGGTCGTCCAGCCGGTACGGCCCCATCGCCATCCGCACCAGCCGTAGTGTCGGCAGGTTCACCGCCGCGGTCATCCGCCGCACCTGGCGATTGCGGCCCTCGCGGATCGTGATCGCCAGCCACGCATCGGGCACGGTCTTGCGGAAGCGCACGGGCGGATCACGTGTCCACAGCGAAGGTGCTGGATCGAGGCGTTCGATCTTCGCCGGAAGGGTCGGCCCGTCATTGAGCAGCACGCCGTCGCGCAGCTGCTGCAGCTGCTCGTCGCTGGGCGTTCCCTCCACCTGCACCCAGTAGGTCTTGTCGGCCTTGTGCTTCGGGTCGGTGAGCTTGTGCGCCAGCGTGCCGTTGTCGGTCAGCAGCAGCAGGCCTTCGCTGTCGTGGTCCAGGCGGCCGGCGGCGTACACCCGCGGCGGCAGGCCGAATCCCGCCAGGGTCGGCCGCGGCGGCACGCTGCGGTCGGTGAACTGGCAGAGCACGTTGAAGGGCTTGTTGAAGGCAATCAGCATCGCGGGTGCGGCAGGCGGTGGGTACGGCATTGTCCCATTCCCGCGCCGCCGCCGCGATCATCGCCGGCTCAGCCGAACACCTTCCATTCCAGCAGGAACGACCCCAGCACCAGCGCGATGCCGCACGCCGCGATGATGTTGGCGCGGCGCCGCAGGCGTGAGGAGGGCGGGCGGGCGCTGCGTGCACGTTCTTCCAGCAGGACGCCGGCGAACAGCACTCCGAAACCAGCGGCCCCGACCAGGTCGTGGGCGTGGCCGCCGTAGAACACGAAATCGATCAGCCGCGTCAGCACCATTACCGCGACGGCGATGTAAAGAATCTTCTTCAACAGTCCATGTCCTTGAATACGATTGAACCCCGGCGCGCACGGTGAGCCGGGCATGGGCCCGGCTCTATTGTGGGCACTCCGCGCTGGCAATGCGGCGTGCCGCCTTACGGCTTGATGAAGCGCAGGGTCATGCGGTCGCTTTCGCCGATCGCCTGGTACTTCGCGTCGTCGGCCTTGTCGTGCTGGTTGGTCGGCGGCAGCGTCCACACCCCGTTCGGGTGGTCCTTGGTGTCGCGCGGGTTGGCGTTGACCTCGCTGCGTGCCTCCAGCTTGAAGCCGTCCGCCTCGGCCATCGCAATCACCTGCTGCTGGCCGACGTAGCCGGTGTCATCGTCGTCGGCCACATCGGCCTTGGCGCGATGCTCGACCACGCCCAGCACGCCACCCGGCTTGAGCACGTTGAAGAAGCCCTGGAACATGCCCTGCGCCTGGCCGGCCTTGCGCCAGTTGTGCACGTTGCGGAAGGTCAGCACCACGTCGGCTGAACTGGCCGGACCGAACACCGGCTTGGCCGGATCGTAGGCGACCACGGCGGTCTTGCCGAACTGTGCCGGTGCAGCGGCGTACTTCTTTTCCAGGCTGTCGCGGCTGCGCTGCTGGTAATCCCGGCCACGGCCTTCGGGCACCGCCATCGGATCGACCACGGCGGCGACGTAGTGGCCCTTGCCATGCAGCAGCGGCGCCAGGATTTCCGAGTACCAGCCATTGCCGGGGGTGATCTCGATGACGGTCTTGTCAGGCGCGACCTTGAAGAAGGACAGCGTCTGCGCCGGATGGCGATAGGTGTCGCGCTTGACGTTGTTGGCATCGCGGGTGGGCGCCTTCACCGCCGCATCGATGGCCGGCGAGACCTGGATCTTCGCCGGTGCCACCGTGGCCGGTGCGGCAAATGCGGGAACAGCGGCGAGCAGGGCCGAGGCAAGCAGCAGGCGGCAACCACGCAGGGACGAAGCAGGCATCATCGGGGCGACTCCAGCGGAAGATGCGGCGAGACTAGCAGTCGCAGCGCCCCAGGTGTTCACAAAACGTTAGCCGGAGGCGTGCGGCGGAACACTGTTTTGTGGTCGCCGCCGCAGCGCGGTCACACAACGCGTTCTATTCTGGAGCACTTCCCCCAAGGAGTCCGTGCCCATGACGGCAACCCGCGAACTGGGCCGTTCCGGCCTGCATGTACGTCCGCTCGCCTTCGGTGGCAACGTGTTCGGCTGGAGCGCCGATGAGAAGGCCAGCTTCACCCTGCTCGATGCCTTCGTCGACGCCGGCTTCAATCTGGTCGACACCGCCGACGTGTACTCGGCGTGGGTGCCGGGCAATGCCGGCGGCGAATCGGAAACGCTGATCGGCAAATGGTTTGCCCGCAGCGGCAAGCGCGACAAGGTGGTGCTGGCGACCAAGGTGGCCAAGTGGGCCGAGCGCCCCGGCCTGACCCCGGACAACATCAATGCTGCCATCGAGGATTCGCTGCGCCGCCTGCAGACCGACGTGATCGACCTGTACCAGGCCCACGAGGATGACGAGTCGACGCCGCTGGAAGCCACGCTGGCCGCGTTCGGCCGCCTGATCGAAGCCGGCAAGGTTCGCGCCATCGGTGCCTCCAACTACAGCGCCACGCGCCTGGCCGATGCGCTGAAGGTGTCCACCGACTACAAGCTGCCGCGCTACGAAACCCTGCAGCCGGAGTACAATCTGTACGACCGCGCCGGCTACGAGAAGGAGCTGGAACCGTTGGTGCAGCGCGAGCAGATCGGCGTGATCGGCTACTACGCGCTGGCCAGTGGCTTCCTCAGCGGCAAGTACCGCACACCGGCCGATGCGGCCAAGAGCCCGGCGCGGGGCGAGAACGTGGTGAAGCGTTACCTCAACCCGCGCGGCCTGCGCATCCTGGAAGCACTGGATGACGTGGCCAGCAAGCACAACGCCAGCGCCGCGCAGATCGCGCTGGCCTGGCAGATCGCGCGGCCGTCGATTACCGCGCCGATCGTCAGCGCCACCAGCGTCGAGCAGCTGCACGACCTGCTGGCGGCGGCCAACGTGTCGCTGAGCCTGCAGGATGTCGCGCAACTCGATGCCGCCAGCAAAGAGGGCTGAGGTGTAGTGCCGGCCGCTGGCCGGCATCGCACAACAGCGAAGAAAATAATTGAACAAAATGGTTGCGCACGACTAAATCGTGGTTTATCGTGCGCACCTCGTTTCAACAACCACTGGAAACTTCCCTTGAACGCGCATTCCGTCGCCACCGCCAAACTGCTGCCATGCCTGCGCATGGACGTGCTGGCGCGCGCGTTCGGCAAGGACGTCCAGCTGACAACGGCCTGATACCCGCCCTGCGGAGATCGGCCACCCCGATCTCCGAGGCCTGACGACGCCCTCGGAACGCAAGTCCCGGGGGCGTTTTCGTTTGCGTCGGCACAAGGACCCGCGATGCCAGAACTGCACCCCGCGCGGCAACCCGCCGCTCACTGACCCAGGTTTTTCCGCCCCGCCGAAGGATTTACTTCGCGCGAACGGCGACGCCTGGACATTATCTGCATCGCACCCAAACATTATCGCTCGCGATAATGTCGGCGGCCTGCACCCTCGATTTTCCAACGGTCCCGTTTCCACCACGGGCTGGTGCGCGCGGCGTTGCCGTGGCGTATGCCGGAGGTCGCGGACAGGCCATCGCCTGGATCGCCTGCTGGACGCAGGCACCGGTTCGCCGGTACGCGGTTCGATTCCGCGCGGTTCCCAACTGGATAGCTCAGCTTGGTCAGAGCAACGGATCCTGATTCCGTCTGTCGTGGGTTCGATTCCCACTCCAACCACATGACCTGTCACGTCATGACTTGAAGCAACACCCGGGGCGCAAGCCCCAGCGGCCATCGTCGCCGTCCCTGCCACCGCCTTCGGGCGCGGCCAGGAAGGCAACGGACCACACGCCGGGCCCTGGCCCGTCGCCACCCATTGCCCCGCTCCGCACCGGTGCTGCCTGCCGGCAACGACGATGGCACGGGTGATGACGCGCCGCAGGCTCCGCGTGCGGACCGTCCGGCGATGGCCGCCCTCTTCCGCGGGCTGCACACGCTGTGCAGCCGGCCACGCCACGACCTGATCGGCCCGGGTCATGACGTTTCATCCCATCGGGTCGAACCACCAGAGCCATACAAGGAGAGACTCCCATGTTCTGGACCATCAAGGTCGTGATCGGCGACGGCGAGCGCGGCCTGGTGTATCGCAACCGTCGTTTCCAGCAGATCCTGCTGCCGGGCGTGCACCGCCTGTCGCCCTTGGGCGGCCGCCCGCAGGTGGACATCCACACCGCATCGAAGGGCGCGGCCTACACCGGCAGCGACCAGGACAGCCTGATCGAGGCACTGGGCGCACGGCTGGACACGCACTTCGTGCTGGCCAACGTCGGTGCTGCCGAGGTCGGCCTGTTGCTGCGCAATGGCCGCATCGATGAAGTCCTGCCGCCGGGCAGCCGCCGTCTGTACTGGCGGGGTTCGGTCGACACCCAGGTGCGCGTGATGGCGCTGGGTGACGAGCCGCGCATTGCGGCGGACGTGCAGCAGCGCCTGGGCCAGCTGGGCGTGCTGCCGCGTGTAGCGGTGATCAGCACCGTGCCGAGCGAGTCGGTCGGCCTGCTGTTCATTGATGGCACGCTGCGGCAGACGCTGGACGCCGGCCTGCACGCGTTCTGGAACTTCAACGGCAATGTGTCGGTGGAGCGTGTGGAGCTGCGTGCGCGTTCGCTGGACGTGTCCGGCCAGGAACTGCTGAGCCGCGACAAGGTGACCCTGCGGGTGAACCTGGCCGCGACCGTGCAGGTGGTTGACCCGGTGCGCGCACACCGCACGCTCAGCAATGCCGACGAGTTCGTCTACCGGCAACTGCAGTTCGGCCTGCGCCAGGCGATCGCCGCGCGCAGCCTGGACGAGCTGCTGGGCGACAAGGCGGCACTGGACGGCGAGATCGCCGCGCATGTGCAGGCGGCGATCGAGGGCCACGGCGTGCGGTTGCTCGGCGTCGGCATCAAGGACGTGATCCTGCCGGGCGAGATGAAGGAGATCCTCAATGGCGTGGTGCTGGCCGAGAAGCAGGCCCAGGCCAGCGTGATCCGCCGGCGCGAGGAGGCCAATGCCACGCGTTCGCAGCTCAACACCGCAAAGCTGATCGAGGACAACCCGGTGCTGATGCGCTTGAAGGAGCTGGAGGCGCTGGAGAAGGTCACCGAGAAGATCGACAAGCTCACCGTGTTCGGCGGCCTGGACGGCGTGCTGAAGCAGCTGGTGACGATCAGGTAAGGGGTAGCGGTGGCGCAGGGACGCGCCACCGGCCCATCAAGGACATACACGAAGACATGGACACTCAACACAACTATCAATGGCTGCACGCCGAGGGCACCACGCCAATCAAGGGCTGGGTCAACGGGGTGCCGCTGGAAGCGCAGGCGCATGAGCAGCTGCGCAACATCGCCGCGATCCCGTTCGTCGGGCCGTGGGTGGCGGTGATGCCGGACGTGCACCTGGGCAAGGGCGCGACCGTGGGCTCGGTGATCCCGACCCGCGGCGCGATCATCCCGGCCGCGGTCGGCGTCGACATCGGCTGTGGCATGGCCGCCGTGCGTACCACGCTGCGCGCCAATGACCTGCCCGATGACCTGCGGCAGCTGCGCAACAGCATCGAGCGCAGCATCCCGGTCGGCAACGGCCGCGGCGGCGAGCACCAGCGCATGCCCGACAGCATCCACACCCGGCTGGTGCAGTCCGGGCTGGGGGCCGGGCTGGAGAAGATCAAGGACAAGCACCACCGGATCCGCACCGACAAGCTTGACCGCCAGCTGGGCACGCTGGGTGGCGGCAACCACTTCATCGAACTGTGCCTGGACGAGACGGACGCGGTGTGGGTGATGCTGCACAGCGGTTCGCGTGGCACCGGCAACCTGATCGGCACCTACTTCATCGAGAAGGCGCGCGAGGAGCTGGCCCGGCGCGTGCTCGGCTTCCACCTGCCGGACAAGGACCTGGCGTTCTTCATGGAAGGCGAGCCGCTGTTCGATGACTACGTCGAGGCGGTGTCGTGGGCGCAGGACTACGCCCGGCAGAACCGCGAGGCGATGATGTCGCGGGTGCTGGCCGAGATGCGCCACCGGCTGCCGAAGTTCCAGCTGGCGGCGATGGCGGTGAACTGCCACCACAACTACGTGCAGAAGGAGACGCACAACGGGCAGGAGCTGCTGGTGACGCGCAAGGGGGCGGTCAGTGCCCGCGAAGGCGAGCTGGGCATCATTCCCGGCAGCATGGGCACGCGCAGCTACATCGTGCGTGGCAAGGGCAACGCGGAGAGCTTCCACAGCTGCAGCCACGGCGCCGGCCGGGTGATGAGCCGTGGCAGCGCACGCCAGCAGATCACCCTGGCCCAGCACCGCGAAGCCACCGCGCACGTGGAATGCCGCAAGGACAGCGGCGTGCTGGACGAGTCACCGGCGGCGTACAAGTCGATCGATGACGTGATGGCGGCACAGCTGGACCTGGTCGACGTGGTGCACACCCTGCACCAGGTGCTGTGCGTGAAGGGATGAGGGAACGGTGCCGGCCAAGGCCGGCACCCACCGTGCCTCAATGGTGCCCGACCACCCTGCAGTAGATCCACGCCATGCGTGGATGCAGCGGCGCCGACCAGGGTCGGCCTCTACAGAACAAGCCCGATCAGCGCGGCACGCTGTCTTCGGCCACCAGCGCATGATGCATGCCGATTCCCGCGCGCACTCCTTCGGCGGTGGCCAGGGTGATGTTGCCGACCGTGGTCGCATCGCCTGCGGCATACACGTTCGGCACCGAGGTCTGCTTCATCGCATCGACCTCGATCAGAACGCCCAGCGGGCTCTCGGCCAACGTGCAGCCCAGCCGCTGCACCAGCGGCGTGGCCATCGCCTGGGTGGCCGGAACGAACAGTGCCCGCTGCGCGACGCGACGGCCATCGGCCAGTTCCACTTCCAGCCAGCTCGGCTGGTCGCCCTGCACGCCCATTACCGGCGAGGTCTCGATCTGCACCCCGCGCTGCTGCATGGCGGCGCGTTCGTCATCGGTGATCGGCAGGCCCTGGCTGAAGAAGGTGACATTGCCCCAGTCGGCGAACAGCGGCGCCTTGGCGGCCGACATCGGGTGGCCGCCGAGCAGGCCGATCGCACCGCCACCGACTTCATAGCCATGGCAGTAGGGGCAGTGCAGCACGGTACTGCCCCAGCGCTCGGCCAGGCCCGGCAGCTCCGGCAGCTGATCGGCGATGCCGCTGGCCAGCAGCAGTTTGCGCGCGGCCAGCACCTGGCCGTCGGCGGTCTCCACTTCAACCCCATCGCGGGTGCTGCGGGCATGCACCGCTTCGGCGTGCACCCAGCGCACGCTGGGGTAGTCCAGCAGCTGCTGGCGTGCGGTTTTCAGCAGCTCGGCGCCACTGACACCATCCAGCCCCAGCACGCCATGCGAATGGCTGGCGAAGCGGTTGCGCGGCGAACCGGCGTCGATGACGGTGACCGGGCGACGGGCGCGGGCCAGGATCAGGCCGGCGGCGATGCCGGCATAGCTGCCGCCGACGATGAGCACATCAGGATTCATGCTGACCTTCCAGGGAACGGTGATGGGCGAGATGGCGGGCGAATTCGGCACCGAGCTGGTCCAGCGTGGCTGCCTGCAGGCGCTGTTCGAGCAGCCGCTGGGCCTCGCGCGCGCCCTCCAGCAGGGCGCTGTTGACCAGGTGCTGGATCGGGCAACCGCCGCCGGAATCGCGGGCACCGACCTGTACCAGCGGCGGCGCGCCTACGGCCAGATAGATGTCGTGCAGGGTGATGGTGGCGGCGTCGCGGGCCAGCTGGCTGCCGCCGCCGTGGCCGCGTGCGGTGTGCACCAGGCCGGCCCTGTGCAGCTGCGCCAGCAGGCGCCGGATCACCACCGGATGGGTCGGCAGGCACGACGCCAGCTGTTCGGAGGTGCGCGGTGCGCTCTGGCCGACCAGGTGCGCCATCACGTGCAGGGCATCGGAAAGCGGGTTCGCGGACTTCATGTAACAACAATAGTTACATTTAAATCCCCTGTCCAGAGTCTGCTTTCGTTCCATATGGACATATTTGTCCTATGAAATGTTTCCTTCACTTCGCTAAACGAAACGCGAATGTGATCAACGTCGCACTTCAGAGGTGATCGAAACCGGTCGATACCGCATCGCCCCTTCCCGAGAGCCCCTTCCGATGAATGCGTCTGTCCGTGCACCCCGCCTGCAGTCCAAGCTGCTCGGCGCGGTTTCCGTTGGCCTGGCCGTAGTCCTGTTGTGCGCCCTGGCAGGTCTTGCTTCCGCCTGGTTGAAGCTGTCCACCGATGTCCCGCCCGAAGTCGCGCACAGCCGCGATGCCGAGCGCCTGCAGCGCGAGTTCCGCGGCCAGGTGCAGGAATGGAAGAACGTACTGCTGCGCGGGCATGACGACGCGCTGCGTCAGCATCACCTGGAGGCCTTCGACAGCGAAGGCCGTCTGGTCGAACAACTGGCCAAGGGCCTCGCCAGCAGCCCGGATGCGCGCACGCGCGAGCAGGCGCAGGCCTTCATCGGACTGCATGCGCAGCTGCAGAAGGACTATCACGCCGCGCTGCAGGCTTTCGCCGCCGCCGGCTACGATCCCGCCGCTGGCGACACCCTGGTGCGTAGCAAGGATCGTCCGGTGGCCACCGCACTGGATGCGCTGAGCACGCAGGCCACGCAGGTGGCCGAAGCGGCACTGGCGGCACGTTCGCAGCAGGCGCGGCAGACGCTGCTGCTGTGCGCGGCGCTGACCGTGCTGGCCGCGGTGCTGCTGCTGATCGGCCTGGCCTGGTGGTTGCGGCGTGCGGTGGTGCAGCCGGTGCTGGCGGTGGAAACTGCCGCACGCGCGGTCGCCGCTGGCGACCTGCAGCACGTGGTGCGGGTGAGCAGCCGCGATGAGATCGGCCGCCTCGCGCAGGCGATGCAGGCGGTGCAATCGACGCTGCGCGGCGTACTGGATGCACAGGGCGCGATGGCGCAGGCGCACGAGGCCGGCACCATCAGCCATCGCATGGATGCCAGCGCCTTCCCCGGCGCGTTCGGCGAAATGGTGGCCGACAGCAATGCACTGGTGGATGCGCACATCCAGGTGAAGATGCGCGCGATCGCGATCATGGGCCGCTATGCCATCGGCGACCTCAGCCAGGACATGGAACGCCTGCCCGGCGAGAAGGCGGTGATCACCGAAGCGCTGGATACCGCCAAGGCCAATCTGGGCACCATCAATGGCGAGATCCGCCGCCTGGCCGAAGCCGCCGCCGCCGGCGACTTCAGCCAGCGCGGCGACAGCGCGCGCTTCGAACATGACTTCCGCGCGATGGTCCACGGCCTGAACCGCCTGATGCAGGCCACCGAACTGAACCTCGGTGAGGTCTCCGGCATGCTGCGCGCGATTGCCGATGGCCGCCTCGGCGCACGCATGCACGGCGATTTCCAGGGCGTGTTCGCCCGCATCGCCGGCGACGCCAACACCACCGCCGCGCAGTTGGCGACCATTGTCACCGACATCAAGCACGCTTCCGGCAACATCCACACGGCTGCGGCGGAGATTGCCGCCGGCAACAACGACCTGTCGCGTCGTACCGAGCAGCAGGCCGCCAACCTGGAAGAGACCGCCGCGTCGATGGAGGAACTGACCTCCACCGTGCGGCAGAACGCCGAGCACGCGCGCCAGGCCAACCAGCTGGCGATCGGCGCGCACAGCGTCGCCTCGCAGGGCGGCAGCGTGGTCGGCCAGGTGGTGGCGACGATGGGCGCGATCGAGACCTCGTCGCGGCAGATCGCGGAGATCATCAGCGTGATCGATGGCATCGCGTTCCAGACCAACATCCTGGCGTTGAACGCTGCGGTGGAAGCCGCGCGTGCCGGCGAACAGGGCCGTGGCTTCGCCGTGGTCGCCAGCGAGGTGCGCACGCTGGCGCAGCGTTCGGCCGCTGCGGCGAAGGAGATCAAGTCATTGATCGAGGCCTCGGTGGAACAGGTCGGGCACGGTGCGCAGCGCGTGCGCGAGGCCGGCGACACCATGGCCGAGATCGTGGCCTCGGTGCGGCGCGTGACCGACATCATGGCCGAGATCTCCGCCGCGTCGCAGGAACAGAGCGCTGGCATCGAGCAGGTCAGCCAGACCGTGATCCAGATGGATGGCACCACCCAGCAGAACGCTGCGCTGGTGGAAGAGGCCAGCGCCGCTGCACGCAGCCTGGAGCAGCAGGCAAACCGCCTGATCGATGCCGTGGATGTATTTGACCTGTCGACCACGGCG
>NZ_JAOEDV010000095.1:0-16037 GCF_029837545.1 Stenotrophomonas sp. GD04024
CAAGCCCCCATGGGTGAGGGCGCTTTGCTTGCGAAGCACTGCTTCGCAAGCGCCCGAACGCACAGCCGCCAGCGGCTGGGCCGGACTGGGGGTTTACGGCGTCCCCGCAAACCCACAGTGCCCCGCCATCCCACGGAATGCCGCATTTGACGTTGACCTTGCTTCGGCAGGTGCAGGGCGCAGCCCTGCCGATACCCTCACTGTGCTGGGCAGTAGGCCTTGATGGCCGCGTCGGCCAGCCCCTTCTGCGCCGTGCGCTGCTCCGGGGTCAGCGCGGTATCGGGCTTGCCGTCGCCATTGGTGTCCTGCATCACCTGGCCGGACCCTTCCAGCAGGGCCAGGTTGGCGCGGGCGGTGCTGCACTGCTCCGGCACCGGCGCGGCTGGGGTCTCGGTACCGGCCGTGGCCTGTGGGCTGCGGGCCTGCTCGCGGGTCTCGAATTTCTTGCCCGCGGGCGGGGTCTCCGAGTACTGGGTCACGCCATTGGCGTCCTTCCACTTGTAGACCGGACCGGCCACGGCGTGGGCACTGGCCAACAGCAGCAGGCATCCAAGGCAGGACAGGGCACGCATGGCAGACTCCGCAGAATGGGCGTAGAACGCCGATTGCAGCATTGGCACCGAGCACTGGCAAGTCGATTAAACTGGATTCCATGGACCCGATCACACCGCCGCCGCGTTCGCGCACGATTTACCTGCTGCCCAACCTGTTCACCACCGCCGGGCTGTTCGCTGGCTTCTACGCGATCATCGCCGCGGCCAACGGGGATTTCGTCAACGCCAGCATTGCCGTGTTCGTGGCGGCGGTGATGGATGGCCTGGACGGGCGCGTGGCGCGCCTGACCGGCACCAGCAGCGAGTTCGGCGTGCAGTACGACTCACTGGCCGACCTGGTCAGCTTCGGCATGGCCCCGGCGCTGGTGATGTACCACTGGTCGCTGTCGTGGCTGAAGTTCGATGACCCGCTGCTCGGCCGCGTCGGCTGGGCCGTGGCCTTCCTGTATGCCGCCTGCGCGGCGCTGCGCCTGGCCCGCTTCAACACCCAGGTGGCGGTGGTCGACAAGCGCTGGTTCGTCGGCCTGGCCAGCCCGGCTGCGGCCGGCCTGATGATGTCCTTCGTCTGGGCCTTCGCCGATGGCAACCTGGGCTGGGACGGCAACCAGCTGCGCTATGTGGCGCTGGCCGTGACGATCATCGCGGCGCTGTTGATGGTCAGCCGCATCCGTTTCTGGAGCTTCAAGGGCGGTGCCGCCAAGGGCACCCGCTCCGATCGCGTCCCGTTCCTGGTGCTGGCGTTGGTGCCGGTGGCCATTGCGATCGCGGTCATCGATCTGCCGCGCGTGCTGTTCGCGGTAGGCATCCTGTACGCCTTGTCCGGCCCGGTGATGTGGGCCGTGCAGCGCCTGCGCAAGAAGCCCGAGGCGGCGTGAGCCAGGACCTGCCCGTGCTGTGGTCTCCGGCCCAGCAGGCCTGGCTGCAGGCCATGGGCTACACCGTCTACCACGACGGCCAGCTGGCCGCCGAGCTGGATGCCGCGCTGCAGCTGAGCGTGGCCGAAGCCGAGGCGGCCGCCGTGCCGCCGACGCAGCCGGCACGGGCAAGCGCGGCATCTTCGTCGGGCGAACGCCGCGCCGAGGCTCTGCCGTCGCCCGGTCTGCAACGCCCGGCGCCGCCCCGCCGCGAAACCCCGGTCAACGCACCCGATACCGCGCCGGCATCGGCGCGTCCGCTGCCGGCCGGCAATGCCCGGCAGCCCGTGGTGCGCCTGCCGGATCGCCTGCAGATCGCGCTGCTGCGTGCGTCCGGCTGCAATCCCAATGATCCGGCGACGCAGGCGCTGATGGACAGTTGGCCCCTGGACCAGCTGCGCCACGACCCGGCCGCCAAGCGCGCGCTGTGGCCGCAGCTGCGTGCGCTGCGCAAGCGGGGCGCGCCATGAGTGCGGTCAGCCAGCCCGGCCCGGTCAGCCTGCGCGCGTTGCGCGAGAGCGATCTCAATGCGGTGATGGCGATTGAAGTGCGCGGCTATCCGTTTCCATGGACCCGCGGCATCTTCGTTGACTGCCTGCGCGCGGGTTACCCGGGCCTGGCGATGGAGCGCGATGGCCTGCTGATCGGCTACGGCGTGCTCAGCATCGCCGCCGATGAGGCGCATGTCCTGAACGTCTGCATCGATCCGTCGACGCAGTCGCGGGGGCTCGGCCGCCAGTTGCTGCGTGCGCTGGTGCAGCTGGCCGGAGACCGCGGCGCGCAGCGCGTGTTCCTGGAAGTGCGGCCGTCCAATGCGCCCGCGCTGGCGCTGTACCACAGCGAAGGCTTCAACGAGATCGGCCGTCGCCCGCGCTACTACCCCGCCGCGCAGGGCCGCGAAGACGCGCTGGTGATGGCGATCGAACTGGTCGACGGCGACCTGCAGGTAATGCCGCCGCTGTAGCGCAGAAGGGTTGCCGGCCAGCGGCCGGCACTACCGATGGGTCTCCGCTGTGATCGACACATCGCCTGCCGTGGTAGGTGCCAACCTTGGTTGGCACGCTTTCCTCACGCCATCCGCAGTGCAAGCACGCCGCCCACGATGAGCGACGCGGCCAGCCAGCGCACCCGCGGCACGCGTTCGCGCAGTACGAATACCGAGATCAGCAGCGCGAACAGGATCGAGGATTCGCGCAGCGCCGAAACCATCGCCACCGGCGCCTGGGTCATCGCCCACAGCGCCATCGCATACGCGGCGGTGGTGCCGACGCCGCCCGCCATGCCCAGCGGCCAGTGCTGGCGCGCATAGGCCAGCACCGCGTTGCGCCGTGTGTACAGCGCCCACAGCGGCAATGGGATGCCCGACAGCAGGAACAACCACAAGGTATAGCTGAGCGCGCTGCCGGACTGGCGCGCACCCTGCGCATCGACCAGGGTGTAAGTGGCGATCATTGCGGCAGTCAGCAGCGGCAACCGAAGTTGGCCGCCTCGTGCACCCAGTGCCATGCACAGGATGCCGGTGCTGACCAGCACCACGCCGAGCCAGCCCGCAGGTGGCAGCCGTTCACCCAGCAGGGTGCCGGCCAGTGCGACCAGGATCGGCGCACTGCCACGCATCAGCGGATAGGCCAGGCTCATGTCGACCTGCTGATAACAGCGTGCGACCAGGCCGTAGTAGGTCACCTGCAGCAGCACCGACGCGGCCAGCCACGGCCAGCTGTCCGCCGCAGGGACGGGCAGGAAGGGCAGGGCGGCAGCCGACAGCAGTGCAGCGCTGCCGGTGACCAGCACGGTGCCGAGGAACTTGTCCGGCCCGCGCTTGACGATCGCATTCCAGCTGGCATGCAGTGCTGCGGCAGCGAGGACGAGCAGGAAGATGGAAAGCGGCATCCGCCGATGATGCCATGCGGGGCAAATGGAAACGCCGGGCATCGCCCGGCGTTTCCGATTCCACTTCGGTGGGTGCCAACCTTTCCCGCCGTGGTAGGTGCCAACCTTGGTTGGCACGCACCAGAGCGCAGCGGTTACAGCTTCGCGCGCTGTTCCTGCAGGCCGGCCAGCTGGGTGTTCCAGTCGACCAGGCGCACGCGCTCCTGCTCGACCACGGCCGGCGGCACCTTGTCGGTGAACTTGGCCAGCTTGGCCTCGCTCTTTTCCTTCTCGCTTTCCACGCGCTTGATCTCCTTGTCCAGGCGCGTGCGCTCGGCATCCAGATCAACCAGGCCTTCCAGCGGCACCAGCAGCTTCAGCTCGCCGACGATCGCGGCGGCGGCAGCCGGTGCGCCTTCGCCTTCGGCCAGCCACTGGATGCTGCCCAGCTTCAGCAGGAACGACAGCGAGGCACTGAAGCGTTCGATGCGCACGCGGTCCTGCTCCAGCCCGGCCTGCAGGCGCAGCGGCACCAGCTTGGACGGCGCGACATTCAGTTCACTGCGCACGCGACGCACCGCACTGATCACCGCCTTCAGCCATTCCACGTCGGCCTCGGCCTGGGCGAAATCGCCTTCGAACTCGGCCGCGGTCGGGTACGGGCGCAGCGACAGCGTGGTCTCGGCCAGGCCCAGGCGCGGGGCCAGCTGCTGCCACAGCTGTTCGGTGATGAACGGGGTCAGCGGGTGCAGCAGGCGCAGCAGCGCTTCCAGCACGTACAGCAGGGTGTGGCGGGTGCTCTCGGCGTCGGCGGCGTCACCACCGTTCAGTGCCGGCTTGCTCAGTTCCAGGAACCAGTCGCAGAACGCGTTCCAGGCGAACTCGTACAGGCACTGTGCCAGCAGGTCGAAGCGGTAGGCGGCGAAATGGCCCTGCGCTTCGGCGGTGGTGGCGGCCAGGCGCGCCAGGATCCAGCGCTCGGCATCGGTGCGCGGCCTGGGCACACCGCTGAACGCCGCGCCCTCGGTGTTCATCAGCGCGAAGCGGCTGGCGTTCCACAGCTTGTTGCAGAAGTTCTTGTAGCCCTCGGCGCGGTTCATGTCGAACTTGATGTCGCGGCCGTGGGTGGCCAGCGCGGCGATGGTGAAGCGCAGCGCGTCGGCACCATGGGCGGCGATGCCGTCCGGGAATTCCTTGCGGGTGGCCTTCTCGATCTTCTCCACCATCTTCGGCTGCATCAGGCCGCCGGTACGCTTGGCGACCAGGTCGTCGATGGTGATGCCGTCGATGATGTCCAGCGGATCGAGCACGTTGCCCTTGCTCTTGGACATCTTCTGGCCCTGGCCGTCGCGGATCAGGCCGGTGAAGTAGACGTCCTTGAACGGGATCTTCCCGACCAGGTTGTCGGTGGCCATGATCATGCGCGCCACCCAGAAGAAGATGATGTCGAAACCGGTGATCAGCACCGACGACGGCAGGTAGCGGTCGAAGCCACGCTCGGCCATGGCCTGCTCGTTCGGCCAGCCCAGGGTGGAGAACGGCCACAGCTGCGAGGAGAACCAGGTCTCCAGCACGTCGCTTTCCTGGTTCAGCACCACATCGCTGCCGAGGTTGTGCTTCGCGCGCACTTCTTCTTCGCTGCGGCCGACGTAGCAGCTGCCGGTGGCGGCATCGAACCAGGCCGGAATGCGGTGGCCCCACCACAGCTGGCGGCTGATGCACCAGTCCTGGATGTTGTTCATCCAGTGGCGGTAGGTGTTGATCCAGTTCGGCGGCACGAAGGAAATGCTTCCGTCCTCGACCAGTTCCAGGCCACGCTTGGCCAGGTCGTCCATCTTCACGAACCACTGGTCAGTCAGGTACGGCTCAATCACCTGGCCGGTACGGTCGCCGCGCGGCACCTGCAGCTTGTGCGCCCTGGTCTCGACCAGGATGCCAAGGTCTTCCAGTTCGGCCAGCACGGCCTTGCGCGCTTCGTAGCGGTCCAGGCCCTGGAAGCGTTCCGGCGCATTCTCATTCAGCGCCGCCACCGGGGTGAACAGGTTGATCATCGGCAGGCTGTGGCGCACGCCGACGTCGTAATCGTTGAAGTCGTGCGCCGGGGTGACCTTGACCACGCCGGTGCCGAACGCACGGTCGACGTAGTCGTCGGCGATCACCGGCACGCGGCGGCCGGTCAGCGGCAGCACCACGCTCTTGCCGATCAGGTGCGCATAGCGCTCGTCTTCCGGGTGCACCATCACCGCGGTATCACCCAGCAGGGTTTCCGGGCGCGTGGTGGCGACCACCAGGTAATCGCGGGTCTCGCGCAGGGTTTCCACGCCGTCGGCATCGCGCTCGACGTGCTCGTAGCTCAGGCCTTCATCCAGCGTGTAGGCGATCGACCACAGGAAGCCGTCTTCCTCGGCGCTCTCCACTTCCAGGTCGGAAATGGCGGTCTTCAGCACCGGGTCCCAGTTGACCAGGCGCTGGCCACGGTAGATCAGGCCCTGCTCGTACCAGCGCACGAAGGCTTCGTTGACCGCGGCTGACGGCTGCGGGTCCATGGTGAAGGTGCTGCGCGACCAGTCGGCGGAGGTGCCGAGCCGGCGCATCTGGCGCTCGATGGTGTCGCCGGACTGCTGCTTCCACTCCCAGACCTTGCCGATGAAGCCTTCGCGGCCCAGCGAATCGCGGGTCTCGCCCTTGCCTTCCAGCGCCAGGTTGCGGCTGACCACCATTTCGGTGGCGATGCCGGCATGGTCGGTACCGACCTGCCACAGCGTGTCGTAGCCGCGCATGCGGTGGTAGCGCACCAGCGCGTCCATCAGGGTCTGCTGGAAGGCATGGCCCATGTGCAGGGTGCCGGTCACGTTCGGCGGCGGCAGCAGGATGGTGTACGGCTCGCCCGTGCCGGACGGCTTGAAGTGGCCGGCCTTCTCCCAGGCCTCGTAGAGGTCGGTCTCGAAGGACTTCGGGTCGTAGCTGGAGGCGAGTTGGGTCATGCGGGGGAACCAGGAGGCAATCGTTGAAGGATCAGGGCACGGCGGCGGCCCATCAAGGGGGCCGGCGCGTGCTTACATGTCGTGCTTGTTCAGGTCGTAACCGGCGGCCTTGTACTGGCGCCAGCGTTCGCGCAGCGGTTCGCGCGCTTCCGGGTCGGCCGGGACCACCTCCAGCACGCGCTCGCACTGGCCCAGCCAGGGATCGTCGCGCAGGTTGATCACCAGCGGGCGGGCCGGGGCCTCGGTGCCGGGCACCGCGATCAGCACCAGCGCTTCTTCCTCGTCCATGTCCTCGCCGGCGATCTGGTGCGGGATGTAGGCGTCGTCATCGAACGCCCACAGCAGTTCGTCCAGTTCCTCGGCCTGGGCCTGGTCACGGGCCAGCACCAGGGTGAACAACCCGGCGTCGTTGGCCTTGCGCGCCAGCTCGCAGACCAGGCGCAGCGGCTCGGTCAGGAAGCGGGGCTTGGCGATCAGGTAGAAGTCGGCGCGGGGCATGGCAGGGTCCGGGTCAGGCAGGGGCCCGGCGTTGCCGGGCGAGGCCCTGGCCGGCGGTGGCCGGCCAGGGTCGGGTACGGCATCAGGCGCGGGCGACCTGGTCCAGCAGCCACTGGCTCAGCAGGCCGACCGGGCGGCCGGTGGCCATGCCACGCTTGCCTTCATCGCTGGCCACGCCGGCGATGTCCAGGTGTGCCCAGCGCTGGCCTTCGGCGAAGCGCGACAGGAAGCAGCCGGCGGTGATCGCACCGGCCCAGCGGCCGCCGATGTTGTAGACGTCGGCGAAGGTCGAATCCAGCATCGGCTGGTACTCGTCCCACAGCGGCAGGCGCCAGGCGCGGTCGAACACGTGTTCGCCGGCGGCCAGCAGCTCGTTGGCCAGGTCGTCGTGCTTGCTCATCAGGCCAGCGGTCTGATGGCCCAGGGCGACCATGCAGGCACCGGTCAGGGTGGCGACGTCGACCAGCGCGGCCGGCTCGAATCGCTGCGCATAGGTCAGTGCGTCACACAGGATCAGGCGGCCTTCGGCGTCGGTATTGCCGACTTCGATGGTCTTGCCCGACATCGAGGTGATCACGTCGGACGGACGGTAGGCGTTGCCGTCGATGGCGTTTTCCACTGCCGGGACCACCACCACCAGGTTCAGCGGCAGCTTGGCCTTGACCGCGGCGACGAAGGTGCCGATGACGTTGGCGCCACCGCACATGTCGTACTTCATCTCCTCGATGCCGCCCTGGGTCTTCAGGTTGACGCCACCGGTATCGAAGGTGATGCCCTTGCCGACCAGCACGTAGGGCTTGGCGTCGCCGGCACCGGTCCACTTCAGCACGATCAGGCGCGGGCGGTTGGCCGAACCACGGGCCACGGCCAGCAGCGAGCCCATGCCCAGCGCTTCCATCTGGGTTTCATCCAGGATCTCGGCCTCGGCGCCGTCGTGCTCGCCGGCAAACTTCACGCCCACTTCGGCCAGGTAGGCCGGGGTGCAGTAGTTCGGCGGCAGGTTGCCCAGTTCGCGGGCGAACTCGACACCGGCGGCAATGGCCTGGCCCTGGGCCAGGGCCTGGGCGTCGTCACCGGCAATGGCCAGCTGCGCCAGGCCGGCATCGTCGGCCTTCTTCTTGCCCAGGGTGGCGGTGTAGCGGTAAGCAGCGTGATCGGCGGCGATCACGGCCTGGCGGATCGCCCAGGCGGCGTCGCGGTCCTTCACCGCCACTTCGGACAGGGTGAACAGTGCACTGCGGGTGGCACCGGCCTTCAGCGCGCGCACGGCATCGCCGATGGCCTTCAGGTACTGGGGCACGCCGAAGCGGGCGGCCTCACCGAGGCCGACCACCAGCACGCGCGGGGCCGACACCCCCGGCAGGTCGTGCAGCAGGGTGGTGGCGCCGGTCTTGCCGGACAGGTCGCCGCGCTGGGCCAGGGCGGCCAGGCGACCGCCGCTGGCGGCGTCCAGTGCCTTTGCGGCGGGAGTCAGGGTATGGTCGGCATACGCGCCGACCACCAGGCAATCAACGGTGGCGGCGGCCGGAGCAACGTGGTTCAGGGTGAATTCGAGGGCCATTGAGCAGATTCCATTGGCAAGTCCGTACAATCGCGGACCGTTTACGCCCAGACAGTAGACTGGGCGGCACCGCGAACGAACCCCAGAGTTTAAACCACCGCCCCATGTTGAAGCTCGACCGATACCTGCTGGGCGATTTCGTCCAGAGTTTCCTCGCTACCCTGATCGTCCTGCTCGTGGTCAGCGTGGGCGGCGTCCTGGTGGACATCCTCGGCAACATTGCCGACGGACGCCTGCCGGCCAAGCTGCTGTTCTCCCAGCTGGGCCTGCAGTTCATCGCCTACCTGCCGCTGATCCTGCCGCTGGCACTGATGCTGGGCCTGCTGCTGGCCATCGCCCGCCTGTACCGCGACTCGGAAATGGCGGTGATCACCGCCATTGGCGTCGGCCCCAAGCGCCTGCTGCGGCCGCTGCTGATGCTGGTGGTGCCGGTGGTGCTGGTGGTCGGTGCCTGCTCGCTGTGGCTGGGCCCGTGGGCCGGCCGGGTGGCCGAGCAGATGATCATTGAGGCCAACCGCAGCGTGCTGATGGCCGGCCTGGAGCCGGGCCGGTTCACCCCGCTGCCCAATGGCGGCGTGGTCTACCTGTCGTCGATCTCGCCCGACGGCACCCAGCTGGGCAAGGTGTTCATGCAGCGGCAGAAGGATGACCGCATCGAGGTGGTGTCCGCCGCAGGTGGCCGGATGTTCTTTGAAGGCGCCCGCCAGCGCTTCCTCGAGCTGGACGATGGGCACCAGGTGGAAGGGCCGGCCGCAGGCGGGCTGGATTACCGCCTGGCGACCTTCGCCCGCAACGACGTTGCCCTGCCTGATGGCGCGCAGACCCGGACCGAGGATGATCCGGAACTGATGCCGACCCTGCAGCTGATCGGCGATGGGCGCCCGCAGGCGCAGGCCCAGCTGCACCGCCGCCTGGCGCCACCGCTGATCGCACTGGCTTTTGCCCTGCTGACCGTACCGCTGGGCCGCAGCTCGCCGCGCCAGCAGCGCTACGGGCGGATGATGCTGGCCCTGATGGCCTACATGGTGGGGACCAACCTGATGTTCATCGGCAGTGGCTGGATCGCCACCGGCAAGATACCGGCCGCGATCGGCCTGTGGTGGTTGACCCTGCCGCTGCTGGCGCTGTCGATCTGGATGTATGCACGTGATGGCCGCCTGGGCCGACCGAAGGGAGCCCGCGCATGAGGCTGCGCCCGATGCGTTTCGACCTGTACCTGGGCCGGACGGTGTTCACCACGGTGCTGCTGACCTGGGCGGTGCTGGTGGGCCTGGACGTGGTGATGGCCTTCTCCGGCGAGTTCAAGGACATCGGCAAGAATGGCTACACGCTGGGGCACGCGGCGGCCTGGGTGCTGTACACCGTGCCGCGCCGGGCCTACACGATGTTCCCCACGGCTGCGGTGATCGGCGCGCTGATGGGATTGGGCCAGCTGGCCGCGACCTCGGAACTGACCGCGCTGCGCGCGCTGGGCCTGTCGCGCAGGCGATTGAGCGTTTCGGTGGCGATCGCGCTGTCATTGCTGACTGCCGTGATGGTGTTCAGCGCCGAGACGCTGGGACCGTGGGGCCAGGACCGCGCCGATGCGCTGAAGGCCAGCGCCAAGTGGGGCCGGGACATCGCCACCACCCGCTACGCAGGCCTGTGGGCACGTGAGGGCGACACCTTCCTCAGCGCTGCCGGCGGCGAGGAACAGCTGGTCGGCGACAAAGGTACGCGGTTGATCCTGCGTGAGGTGCGCCTGTATCGCATCGCCGAAGACGGACAGATCGCCTCGATCACCCATGCTGCCACTGCCGAGCATGACCGCGACGGCTGGGTGCTGACCGGCGTGCGCCGCGATACGTTCGGCGAGCGCTCGGCCACACGCCAGGAAGTGGCACGGGAGCCGTGGAATTCCCGCCTGGATGCCGGCGCGCTGGCCGCGGGGATCGCCAAGCCGCGCAACCTGAGGATCACCGAGTTGCGGGCCAGCATCGAATACCGCGAGCGCAACGGCCTGGATGCCCGTGATTTCGAGGATATCTACTGGAGCCGCTGGTTCTACCCGTTGAACGTGCTGGCGCTGTGCCTGGCCGCGGTGCCGTTCGCGTTCGGTTCGCTGCGCAGCGGCGGCATGGGCAAGCGCCTGTTCCTGGGCATCCTGTTCGCACTGGGCTTCTGGCTGCTGCAGCTGTTCTTCGGCCGCATGGCCGGCGCGCTGAAGTTCGATTACCGCATTGCCTATGCGTTGCCGCCGATCGTGATGCTGGCGGTGTCCGGATTGCTGTTCCGACGCAAGTCGGGCTGAGTGCTGCAGCGCCGGGCGTGGCCCGGCTGCCTTCCGCTCTCTGCGCGTGAGTCGAGCATGGCTCGACTCTACACAGAAGGCAGTCGAGCATGGCTCGACGCAACAGAACGCGGGTCAGCGCTTGGGCATCCGCACCAGCCGGGTGCCACTGGCGCGGTCGTGCCAGGTCAGCCGCTGGGGGTCGACCCATGCCCACCAGAAGCCCAGCCCAGCCAGCAGCAGTGACAGCGTGCCCACCGCGAAGCGCAGCCACAGCTGCGCGCGCCGCAGCGGCGTGCCATCGCTCGATTCGAGCTTCAACCGCCATGGCCGCATGCCCAGCGTCTGGCCGCCGCGGCGCCAGCTGGCCGTTGCATACCCGCCCGTCACAGCCCAGCACACCGCCCACAGCAGCCACTGCCAGGCACTGAACGGGGCGATGTTCTCGCGCTGCACGTGGCCGCTGAGGGTGTAGGCCAGGGTGAACAGCGTGCCGGCCAGCATCCACAGTGCCAGCACCGGCAGTGCGTCGTAGACCATGGCCAGCACGCGCCAGACCAGCAGGGCGCGCGGGCGCGGCATTCCAGTAGCGGCCGCAGGGGCCGTGTCGGTGGCGGGGCGGGACATGCGCCGAGCATACGCAATGCTGGCCGCATCCGCTGGCACCCTCGTATCCTTCACCCATGGCCCTTGTTTCCACTCCTGCCGAACGCCGCCAGCTGGTCCAGCAGCTGCCCGAGCTGCGCGGTGACGACAGCGCGCGCATCCAGCGCTTCCTCGATGCCATCTGGGCCGAGAACGGCCTGGCCCGCGCCACCCTCGACAGCTATCGGCGCGATCTGGAAGGGCTGGCGCGCTGGATGGATGGGCGCGACGGTGGCCTGGCCGGCATCGAGCGTCCCGGGCTGTTCGACTACTTGGCCTGGCGCACCCGCCATGGCTGGTCGCCGCGCAGCAATGCGCGCCTGCTGTCGGCGCTGCGTGCGTTCTTCGCCGATGGCGTACGCCGTGGCGAACGCGGTGAAGACCCCAGCGCGTTGCTGGACCCACCGAAACTGCCACGTCTGCTGCCCAAGGCGCTGGCCGAAAGCCAGATCGATGCACTGCTGGCGGCGCCGGACATCGACAGCGCACTGGGCCTGCGCGACCGTGCCATGCTCGAACTGATGTATGCCGCAGGGCTGCGCGTGAGCGAACTGGTGCTGCTGCCCGCCACCGCGGTCAACCTGCGCCAGGGCGTGCTGCGGGTTACCGGCAAGGGCAGCAAGGAACGCCTGGTGCCACTGGGCGAGGAATCGCAGCACTGGCTGGAGCGCTACCTGCAGCAGTCGCGGCCGCAGCTGGTCGGCAAGGGCAGGGTGCACGCCCTGGCCGATGGGCAGACGCCGTTGTTCATCGAGCCGACGCTGCACGCACTGACCCGGCAGGCGTTCTGGCATCTGGTCAAGCGCCACGCCCAGGTCGCGGGGATCGATCCGGCGCGGATCAGTCCGCATGGCCTGCGCCACAGCTTCGCCACCCATCTGCTCAATCGCGGCGCCGACCTGCGCGCGCTGCAGATGCTGCTGGGCCACAGTTCGCTGTCGACCACCCAGATCTACACCCTGGTGGCCCGCGAACACCTGCAGAAACTGCACGCCCGCCATCACCCGCGCGGCTGAGCAGGGGCCTGAATCCCGGCTTCGGGCCGTACGCGGCATCGCGGCCCGCTGCGGGCGGCTGTGTCAGAATCCGGGGTCTTCTTCTGTCGCGGACCGCTCCATGCTTCGATTTGCCATCGCCGCCGTGCTCGGTGCGCTCAGCCTGACCGCCTGCGCACAGCCGGCCCCGCCGGCCGCCAAGGCACCTGCACCTGCCGCTGCTGCGGCCAAGGCCAGCTCGGCCAGCAACGCGTCGGCCGACCAGGCCGTGCGTGCGGCGTTGACCGCGCTCAATCCCGGCTTCCAGGTGGACTACATCGGCGCCGCGCCGTTCCCCGGTTTCCGCGAGGTCGTCGTTTCAGGCCAGCTGCTGTACGTGTCCGATGATGGCCGCTACCTGTTCCAGTCGCAGCCCTACGACACCCGTGCCAAGGGCCCGGCCAACAGCGAAGGCCTGCTCGGCTACCGCCGCGACCTGCTGGCCAAGGCCAACCATGGCGACCGCATCGTGTTTGCCGCGCCGAACGCCAAGTACACCATCAGCGTGTTCACCGATATCGAATGCGGTTACTGCCGCAAGCTGCACCAGGACATTGCCGAACTGAACCGCAACGGCATCAGCGTCGAGTACCTGGCGTTCCCGCGCATGGGCCTGGGCAGCAAGGATTACACCGACATGATCTCGGTCTGGTGTGCGGCCGATCGTCGCCAGGCGCTGACCAATGCCAAGCGCGGTGGCAGCGTGCCTGCCAAGAACTGCACCAACCCGGTGGCCATGCAGTACGCGCTGGGCCAGCAGCTGGGCGTGAACGGCACGCCGGCGATCTTCGCGCCCGATGGCACCCAGCTGGGTGGCTACCTGCCGCCGGCACAGCTGCGCGCAGCGCTGGAAAAGCTGTCGGCCAAGCGCTGACGCGGAACTGTAGCGTCGAGCCATGCTCGACTGCGGTTCCACATGTGACAGCCGAGCATGGCTCGGCGCTACAGATCAGGGGCCGGGGGCGCACAATGCGCCCCCGGCTTTTTCCTTACTTCAGGCCATCACTGACCGCCTTGGTCAGCGTGCCCTGTGCATCGTCACCACTGAACTCCCAGACGAACGCGCCGCCCAGGCCCTGGGTCTTCACGTAACCCATCTTGCGGGTGATGTTGGCCGGGGTGTCGAAGCTCCACAGCGTACTGCCGTTATAGATCCAGGTGGCACCGGCGGTGTTGTCGGTGTAGCCCGGCCACGCCAGGTTCTTCAGCACCTTCCAGTCTTCGATGCCGGCCTCGTAGGTCCCCGGTGCGGCGCCGGTTGCGGTCTGGTACAGGCCGTTGTTGGTGTTGGCCACGCCGGTCCAGCCACGCCCGTAGTAGCCGATGCCCAGGTTGAGCTTGGCGGCAGGCACGCCACGGCTGATGAAGGCCTCGATGGCATCGTTGCTGTTGTACAGCTTCTGGTCGCCGGTGGACGGATCATTCGGCGAATCGAACAGCGCCGACTGGTGATTGGTCTTCGCATCCCACGCGCCGTGGAAGTCGTAGGTCATCACGTTGATGTAGTCCAGGTACGGGTGGTACGCGGCCGGATCGGTGACGCGGATCTTGTCGATGCCCGCACCCACTGCCACCGTCAGCAACAGGCCCGGACGCACCGCATCGAGCTGGCGGCGGAACTCGGCCATCAGTGCGGTGAAGTTGGCGTTGTCTTCCGGCTTGCCGCATTCGATGCCACAGGCCACCGGGTATTCCCAGTCGATGTCGATGCCGTCGAACACGCCCAGTGCGGCACCGGCACCACCGGCACCGTCGGTCACCGGCAGGTTGCCCTTGATGTAGGCATCGATGCACGAGGCGACGAAGGCCTGCCGGTTTTCCGGGCGGGCCGCGCTGGAGAAGCCGCGCGACCAGGTCCAGCCACCCAGCGAGATCAGCACCTTCATGCCCGGATACTTGGCCTTGAGCTGCTTGAGCTGGTTCCAGTTGCCGCGCAGCGGCTGGTCCCAGGTATCGGCGCTGCCGCTGACACTCTCGGCGGCACTGAATGCCTTGGTGTAATCGGCGAAGGCATCGCCACCGGCACCGCTGTTCGGATCCGACGGCTGGGTGATGCCCACTTCGCAGCGGTTGTTGCGCACGTTGCCGAATGCGTAGTTGATGTGGGTCAGGCGCGCGGCCGAGCCACTGCTGTCGATGTTCTTGACCCGGTAGTTGCGGCCGTAGATGCCCCACTGGGTGAAGTAACCGATGACCCGCTTGCCGGTAGTGCCGCCGTCGCCGGCCAGCGTGGTGGCACTGATCTCGGTGCCCTGTGCCGACGCATTGCCGGCGTTGTCGCGGGCACGCACGCGGTAGCGGTAGGTGGTCGATGCGGTCAGCCCGCCATCGACATAGCTGGCGCTGGACGGCGAGCCGACCAGGCTGCCGTTGCGGTACACGTCATAGCCGGCCACGCCGCTGCCGCCGGTGTTGTCGGTGGACGGGCTCCAGCTGAGCGCGATGCTGTTGGCGGTACGGGTGCCGACTGCCAGCCCGCCCGGCACGCTCGGCGCGGTGGTGTCGCCCCCGGCCGCGTTGACGGTGATGGTGATGGTGGGCGTGCTGGTGGTGGCATTGTTGTTGTCGGTGGCCACCGCACGCAGCGTGTGGCTGCCGGCGCTGGCATTGGCCCAGCTGGCCGCATACGGCGCGTTGGTGGCGATGCCCAGCGAGCTGCCGTCGCGGAAGAACTCGACCTTGGCGACGCTGCCGTCCGGATCGCTGGCGTTGGCGGTCACGTTCACCGTGCTGCCGGCGCTGAAGGTGGCACCGTTGGCCGGCGAGGTCAGGCTGACCATCGGCGGCTGGTTGCTGCCACTGCCATCGCAGGCACCCAGGTTGGTGTAGTAGGGCGCGCCGGCCGGATGATCCGGCGGCGCGTTCCAGATGTCCTGGTTCGCCCGATAGAGGACGCCTCCTTTCTGCAGGGTATCGCCGGCCCGGTAGATCTTGGCCTGGTCCCACTGGGCCACCCCGGCACAGCTGGCGGCCTGCGCCAGGCCGGGCAGGGCGACGCTGCCGGCGGCCAGGGCAAGCAGCCAGGCCAGGCGGCGGGGACGACAGCTACGGGTCGAACGTTCGGCACTGCGCACAATCGGGTCGTACATGGGTAAGTCTCCGATCAAAGGGCGCGCGGGCCCCGATGGCGCCGCGCGTGACGCAGGTCCGGGCGTCGCCCGGGAAGGCGACGGAGGGGGCGGACGGAGGTACCTGGGAGGCCGGGGAGAGAGTCCGGCACCAGGTGGGGACAACGTTGTCATCAATCGTGTGGTCAATCCGTGAGCAAGCGCATGGTTCGGGGATTCGGGCGGAAGGCGGCGCTGCGCGCGGTCGGCGGCCATCAGCGGAGCCCCCTCGTGGCTGGGGTGGGTCGCGTAGAGCGGGTTTCTGGGGGTTGGCCGGGTGGGTGGGGTCAGGCGGGGACGCCGTGAACCCCCAGACCGGCCCAGCCGCTGGCGGCTGTGCGTTCGGGCGCTTGCGAAGCAGTGCTTCGCAAGCAAAGCGCCCTCACCCCTGGGGGCTTGGCCGCGGCGTCCATGCCGCGGACACCCCGCCTGCCCCCCCCCACCCGGCCGCTGACAGGTTCCTGCGCGGCCAGCCACGAAAGGCAGAACAAGAAATCAAAAGCAGAAGCCGGTCGCTTCGCTCTTCAATGCCTGATTTCCGATGTTCCCTGGTTGCCGGCCAGCGGCCGGCATTGCCGCAGAGCATCCACGCATGGCGTGGA
>NZ_JAOEDV010000096.1:0-15445 GCF_029837545.1 Stenotrophomonas sp. GD04024
ATCCGCGCCATGGATGGCGCGGCTAAGCCCCCATGGATGGGTTTACGGCGTCCCCGCACTCCGACACCGCCCCGCCATCCCACGGAATGCAAGCTTTTGACGTTGCCGTTGCCGTTGATTCTGCGGGTGCAGGGCTGCAAGCCCTGCTCGACCAACCTCAGACCGTGATGGTCTGGGTCAGTGACTCCCAGGTCGGGGGTACCGGCCACGCCGCAGCCTGGTTGCCATCCAGCACCCGACGCAGGTCGCGCGGATCGATCTGCGGTGCCAGCACATGCACCAGCTCCAGCGCGTAATCGCGCAGCACGCGGTCGCGCGGCAGCACCGCCCACGCAATGCACTCGGTGATCGGCGCCGGGGCCGGCCACGAGCGCAGGTCCTCATCGTTGGAACTGACCGCCATCTCGGCCAGCAGCCCCACGCCCAGCCCGGTACGCACGTAGGTCTTGATCAGATCGGCATCCAGCGCGGTCAGCGCCAGGTCCGGCACCAGGCCGTGGCCAGCAAAGGCTCGCTGCAGCGAGGAATTCGGCCGTGTCGAGGATTCGTAGCTGATCAGCGGTTGCCGGGCCAGCGCCGCCAGGTCCGGCGCGCGGCCGGCGCGGTCCAGCGGGTGCCCCTTGGGCACCACCACCAGACGCCGCCAGCGGAACAACGGCACGGCGATGCCATCGGTCGGCTCACCGCCGGCCGTGCTGATGATGGCGATATCGGCGTCCCCCTGGTTCAAGCGGTCCAGCGCGTCGGCTTCACCGGCCTGCTGCAGATGCACGCTGACCTGCGGATACGCCTGCTTGATCGCCGCCACCGCCGGCGGCAGCACGAAGCGCGCCTGGGTGTGGGTGGTGGTCAGGATCAGCTGGCCCTGGCTCTCGCGGCGCTGGTTGGCGGCATAGGTGCGGATGTTGTTGGCCTCGGCCAGCACCGCGCGGGCGCGGGCGATGACCTCGGTCCCGGCCGGGGTGACCGATTCCAGGCTGCGCCCCTTGCGCACGAACAACAGGAAGCCGAGCTCGTCCTCCAGCTGCTTGAGCTGCTTGGACAGGCCCGGCTGGGTGGCGTGCACGCGCGAGGCGGCCAGCGTGATGTTCAGCTCGGCGTCGGCGATGGCAACCAGATAGCGCAGCTGGGTCAGCGTCATGGGAGGCGGGGGCGCAAGGGGGCGGAGGTCCACTCTAGGGTCTATTGCCGTCACCAGCTTATAACCAAAGGTTGTTTAAGAAAGGTATCTGGTCATTTCCGGGCGTCATATGCCGGCGCTACGGTCAGCCGGCAGCCGCTGGCCTGAACAGCCAGCCCTCCCCCTTCGCCCGCCGAAGCCCGGCGCGGCCCCGTTTCCGGAGCGCTTCCATGGCCCTGTACGACTCCATCCTCGATACCGTCGGCAACACCCCCATCGTCAAGCTGCAGCGCCTGGCGCCACCGCAGGTCAGCGTCTACGCCAAGGTCGAGTCGTTCAACCCGGGCGGCTCGGTGAAGGACCGCGTGGCGCTGGCGATCATCCTCGATGCCGAAGCACGTGGCCTGCTCAAGCCCGGCGACACGATCGTCGAAGCGACCTCCGGCAATACCGGCGTGGCGCTGGCGATGGTCGCCGCCGCGCGCGGCTACAAGTTCGTGGCCACCATGGTCGAGACCTTCTCGGTGGAACGCCGCAAGCTGATGCGCGCCTATGGCGCCAAGGTGATCCTGACCCCGGCCGCCGAACGCGGCAGCGGCATGGTGCGCAGGGCGCGCGAACTGGCCGAAGAGCATGGCTGGTTCCTCGCCAGCCAGTTCGCCAACCCGGCCAACCCGGCGTATCACCGCAACACCACCGCCGCCGAGATCCTGCGCGACTTCGCCGGCAAGCGGCTGGACTATTTCGTCAGCGGCTGGGGCACCGGCGGCACGCTCACCGGTGTGGGCGAAGTGCTGAAGGTCGCGCGCCCGCAGACCCGCATCATCGCCACCGAGCCGGCCGGCGCCGCACTGCTCAAGGGCGATGACTGGAAGCCGCACAAGATCCAGGGCTGGACGCCGGACTTCGTGCCCGACGTGCTCAACCGCGATGTGGTGGACGAACTGGTGTCGGTCGAAGATGACCGCGCGATCGCCACCGCGCGCCGCCTGGCCGCCGAGGAAGGCATCTTCGTCGGTATCTCTGCCGGTGCCACCGTGGCCAGCGCGCTGGATGTGGCCGCGCGTGCCGAACCGGGCTCGGTGATCCTGGCGATGCTGCCAGACACCGGTGAACGCTACTTCTCCACGCCGCTGTTCGCCGATGTGAACGAAGGGTCCGACGACGACTGGCTGGCCGGGCTGCCGTGACGCATTCCGGCGGGCACGGCCCGGCGCTGCCGCCCGTCACAAACCCCACCTGCTTCAGCCTACGTGAAGGCGCCGCCCGCCATCGTGCGTGAAGGCCGTCGGATCGCAGCGCGTGAGACGGTCATGACGCAGTATCGATGCCCTGTCCCCTACCGTGG
This sequence comes from Stenotrophomonas sp. GD04024, assembly GCF_029837545.1. Taxonomy (NCBI): domain Bacteria; kingdom Pseudomonadati; phylum Pseudomonadota; class Gammaproteobacteria; order Lysobacterales; family Lysobacteraceae; genus Stenotrophomonas; species Stenotrophomonas sp. GD04024. The sequence goes on from NZ_JAOEDV010000096.1 coordinate 2,469, forward strand.
GAACAGCCGGCGCAGATGCTGCGCGGAACACCTCACAGGCAGGAGACGGACGCATGAAGATCGAAGTTTGGCAGGGCGACATCACGACCCTGGCGGTGGATGCGATCGTCAACGCGGCCAATGAGACATTGCTCGGTGGCGGTGGTGTCGACGGTGCGATCCATCGCGCCGCCGGCCCGGCACTGCTGGCCGAATGCGAACAGTTGCCAGAGCTTCGCCCGGGCGTGCGTTGCCCGACCGGCGAAGTGCGCGCCACCGGCGCCTACGCATTGCCGGCGCGGCATGTGCTGCACACGGTGGGACCGGTCTGGCACGACGGCCAGCGTGACGAACCGGCGCTGCTGGCCAACTGCTATTGGAAGTCCTTGCAGCTGGCCGAATCCCTGGGCGTGCAGTCGATCGCGTTCCCGGCAATCAGCTGCGGCGTGTACGGCTATCCGCTGTACCAGGCCGCGCAGATCGCGGTGACCGAAACGCTGGCGTGGCAGCGCAGCCATGCACAGCCGATGCGCATCGTGCTGGTTGCGTTCAATACCGCCACCGCCAAGGCCTACCAGCAGGCGCTGGCAGCCGCCGGGCAGAGCATGGAGAGCGAGTCGCGCAGCCCGCTGCTGCCACCACTGGGCGATACAGGCTTCGCTGCCGCACATTGAGCCGCACTGTTCCGCGGAAAGGAAAAGGCCGGGCATTGCCCGGCCTTTTCCGTTGCATCGTCGATGTCATCCACACAAGGGGTGGATCTGCCTCAACGGCTCGCCGCTTCCACCGCAGCGTCATCGTCGGCAACGGCTGCCGCGTCGGCCGCGGCACGTGCCGCCGAGGCAGCGGCGCCGTCGGCGCTGGCCCCATCCACCTGCACGCGCACTTCCACCAGGCCCGCGCCGTTGTTCACGCTGGTCACGTCGACGGTGTAGTGCCCGGCTGGCAACGTTTCCTGCAGGCGTGCGTTGGTGCCATTGCCACCATCATCGTCGGACAGCTCGACATTGGCGCCGACCACGCGCAGCACGGTGTCGACCTGGCTGGAAATCGCATCCAGGCGCACATCGGCCGGACGATCCAGGGTCAGCAGGAAGCGGCGGCGACCTTCGTTGTCGAGCATCGTGTACACGCTGCCCGTGCTCGGCAGTGCGGTGCCATCGCGCTCGACCAGATTGCCCGGCAGTTCGATGCGGGTCGCCGACAGGGTGAACATGCCAGTGACGCCGTCACCGAGGCCGCGCGCGGTCAGGGTGTACTTGCCCGGCTTCAGCGACAGGCTCAGGCGTGAGTTGGTGCTGTCACTGCTATCGTCGTTCTCGGCATCCACGCCCTGGCCGGACACCTTCAGCACCGGATCGAAGGCATCCGACACCAGCCGGATCTCGTACAGGCCTTCCTTCTCCACCTGCAGGATGTAGTCCTGCGAGTCGCCGCCCAGCATGTCGACGATCTCGCCACCGCCCACCAGTGGCTTGCCGTCGTACGGCTTCAGCTTCTCCGCACGCAGGCGGTACGGACCGAAGGCGGACGGGCCATCGGCATTGACCGCCACCTGGTAGGTGCCGCCACCACTGGCACGGAATGCCACCGAGACGTCGCCCTCGCGCTCGTAGACGGTATTGCTGGTGGATACCAGGCTGCCGTTGTTGAACACGGCGATCGAACCGCTGAGCCTGCCGGTCAGCTTCAGGCCAACCAGGTCGTTGTCGTCCAGCTTGATCTGGTAAAGCTGGTGATGGCTGCCGTCGTTGAAGTTGATGCCGCTGCGCGTGGTGATCTCGCCGGACACCGGCTTGTCGAATTCGAGCGACGCGGCCTTGCCCGCATCCATGCCCGCACCGATGCGGTTGCAACCGCCGGCGACCAGGACCGCGGCAACGGCCAGTGTAAGTGCTGCCAAACGCATGTTGTTTCTCCTTGGCCTTCCATGTCGTTCCCACGTACCGGCCGGGTACGCGGGGGCGGAAAAGATACCCGCAAAAGCAAACGCCGGCGTGATGCCGGCGCTGCCTTTTCATCCAGCAATGGAACCAATCAGCCGTTCCACTTGCCCAGCGCGGCCAGGCCGTTGTCCTTGGCGCGCTCGTACACGGTCTTCTGGGCAGCAGCGTAGTTGCCCTTCATGTCCTTGGCCCACAGCTTCAGGGCGGCCTGCTGCATGGCGCGGCCGTAGGAGAAGCTCAGCGGCCACGGCAGGTTGCCCAGCTGGTTCATCGCGTTCAGGTGCTCAGTCGACTGTTCGTCGGTCTGGCCACCGGACAGGAACACCACGCCCGGCAGGATCGCCGGCACGGTGCTCTTCAGGCACATCACGGTCGACTCGGCCACTTCCTCGACGTCGGCCTGCTCGTCGCAGCCCTTGCCGGAGATGACCATCGATGCCTTCAGGATGGTGCCTTCCAGCAGCACGTTCTGCTGGTACAGCGCATCGAACAGCGAGCGCAGGGTGGCTTCGGTGACTTCGTAGCAGGTCTCGATGTCGTGGTCGCCGTCCATGATCACTTCCGGCTCGACCATCGGCACCAGGCCGCATTCCTGGCACAGGGCGGCATAACGGGCCAGCGCGTGGGCGTTGGACTCGATGCAGGTGCCCGACGGGATGCTCTCACCGATGTTGATGACCGCACGCCACTTGGCGAAGCGCGCACCCAGCTTGTAGTACTCCTGCAGGCGCTCGCGCAGGCCGTCCAGGCCTTCGGTCACCAGCTCGCCCGGGCAGCCGGCCAGCGGGTGCGCACCCTTGTCCACCTTGATGCCCGGAATCATGCCGTGGTCGGCCATGTACTTGGCGAACGGCACGCCGTCCCTGGTCGACTGGCGGATGGTTTCGTCGTACAGGATGGCGCCGGAAATGTGCTCGTTGAGCTTCGGCGTGGTCAGCAGCAGTTCGCGGTAGGCGCGACGGTTCTCCTCGGTGTTCTCGATACCGACGCCAGCGAAACGCTTGGCGATGGTAGCGGTGGATTCGTCGATCGCGATGATGCCCTTGCCCGGGGCAACCATGGCCTGGGCGGTTTCAGCCAGCTGTTCGATGCTCATGTACTTCCTGTGGCGGGTGCGGGAAAAACGTAAGTATAGCCCCGCCACCCGTTGCCTCGACGTCGAGGCCAGGATGGAAACGATTCCAATGTCCGCACAGGACAGACGTTGACCTGCCACGACCGGGCCAGAGCCACGTTGGCGTCCGGCCCCGGGGGCCGGACCCGCGCAGGGTTCCGGCCCGATGCAGTCCGTCTCTTACAGATCGCCCAGGCCGCTGGCGCGGCCGTCTTCGCCCACTTCCAGCAGGCGCAAGGTGTTGGTCGCACCCAGGGTTTCCATGTGCTCGCCACTGGTGAACACCACGCGGTCACCGGCCTGCAGCAGTTCCGATTCCACCAGCAGGCGGATGCTGCCGCGTGCGGCTTCGCGCGGGGTCAGGCCGCGGCTGTCGAAATTGATCGGATAGACATCGCGCATCAGCGCCATCTGGCGACGGGCACCGTCGTGGCGGGTGACCGCGAACACCGGTGCCTTGGCGCGGAAACGCGACAGGTAGCGCGCGGTACCGCCGGATTCGGTCATCGCCACGATCGCGCGCACGCCCACGTGCTGCGACAGGAACATGGTGGCCATGGCGATGGCCTGGTCGGCGCGTTCCAGGTTGCGCGGCGAGGCGTTGAAGTCGGTCTCGGTCTGGAACTGGCGCTCGGCGCCCAGGCAGATGCGCGCCATCGCTTCCACGGCCTTGACCGGATAGGCGCCGGCGGCGGTTTCGGCCGAGAGCATCACCGCATCGGTACCGTCGATGACCGAGTTGGCCACGTCCAGCACTTCGGCGCGGGTCGGGATCGGGCTTTCCACCATCGACTGCAGCATCTGCGTGGCGGTGATCACCACCTTGTTCTGCGCCAGCGAGGCCTTGATGATCTTCTTCTGCAGGCCCGGCAGCTCGGCATCGCCGATTTCCACGCCGAGGTCGCCACGGGCGACCATCACCACGTCGCTGGCCTCGACGATTTCTTCCAGGTTCTCGATCGCTTCGGTACGTTCGATCTTCGACACCAGCGCGGCATCGCAGCCGTGCGAGCGGGCGATGTCACGCGCGTCGTTCATGTCCTGCGCGTTGCGGCAGAACGACACGGCGATGAAGTCGACGCCGATCTTGGCAACGATGCCGATCAGTTCCTTGTCACGCTCGGTCAGCGCACCCAGCGACAGGCCACCGCCCTGCTTGTTCAGGCCCTTGCGGTCGGACAGCACGCCATCGTTGAGCACGGTGTTGACGATGCGGTCACCCTGCACTTCCACCACCTGCAACTGCATCAGGCCGTCATCGAGCAGCAGCACGTCGCCCGGGCCCACGTCCTGCGGCAGGCCGAGGTAGCTGACGCCGACCTGGCTGGCACTGCCGAGGCCGGCGTTCTCGCTGGCGATCAGGTCGAAGCGGTCGCCCGCCTTCAGCTGCACCTTGCCTTCGGCGAAGCGCTCGATGCGGATCTTCGGGCCCGGCAGATCGGCCAGGATGCCCACTTCCACGCCGACGCGGGCCGCAGCGGCGCGCACTTCGGCGGCACGCTTGGCCTGGCCGGACGGATCGCCGTGGCTGAAGTTCAGGCGCACCACGTTGACGCCGGCGCGGAACAGATCCTCCAGCACGCCCGGCGGATCAGTGGCCGGGCCGAGGGTGGCAAGGATCTTGGTGCGACGCTGACGCTCGAACATGGTGAAGGGGCCTCTCCCGATAAAGAACGGAAATTAGCACATCCTTCACGCCGCATGTATACGGTTACAGCCTTGTGCTGCCTGACTTCGCGGGTCATGGAACGGACATGGTCCGGACATACGCTGGCGCAGGGAGTTCTGTAGAGCCGAGCCCGTGCCCGGCTCTACAGGGAGCTAGGCCAGCAGCGTTTCCAGCTGTGCCGGCTCACGGGCCAGCTGGCCGGCGCCGGCTTCGGTGAGTTCCGCTTCGCCGCCAAAGCCCCACAGCACACCGACACTGCGCAGGCCGTGGTGACGCGCGCCTTCGATATCCATGCGGCGGTCGCCGATCATCCAGCACTGTGCGGGCTGCACCTGCAGCCGGCGCAGCGCCTCGCCGACCAGCTCCGGCTTGTGGCTGCGCGAGCCGTCCAGGGTCGAACCGATGATCTCCTCGAACAGCCCGCCGAACGGCAGGTGGGCAAGGATGCGGCGCGCATGCGGTTCGTTCTTGGCGGTGACCACCGCCAGGCGGTGGCCACGACCATGCAGCGTGCGCAGGGTGTCTTCCACCTGCGGGTACACCGTGTGCTCGCGCCAGCCCTCGGCGTCGAAGCGTTCACGGTAGTAGCCCACCGCCTGTTCCACCCGCGCCGGTTCAACGAACAACGGCGCGAAGGTGGTGCGCAGCGACGGACCGATCCAGCCCAGCAGTGTCTCCTGCGGCGGTACCGGATGGTCCATCTTCTGCAGCGCATAGGCGATGCACGCGGTAATGCCGACCTGCGAATCGATCAGCGTACCGTCGAGGTCGAAGAACAGGACATCCCTGCTGCGATCGGTGCTCATGCGCCGCGCGCGTCGAGGGCCGCCACGGCCGGCAGCGTCTTGCCTTCCAGGAACTCCAGGAACGCACCACCGCCGGTGGAGATGTAGCTGACGTCGCCAGCGATATCGAACTTGTCAACGGCGGCCAGGGTGTCACCGCCGCCGGCGATGGAGAACGCCTTCGAGCTGGCGATGGCGCGGGCCAGCGCTTCGGTGCCCTTGCTGAAGGCTTCGAATTCGAACACACCGACCGGGCCGTTCCAGACCACGGTGCCGGCCTTCTCGATCAGCTGTGCGTACTGCGCCGCGGTCTGCGGGCCGATGTCCAGGATCAGATCGTCCTCGGCGACGGCGTCGACCGCCTTCACTTCCGCCACGGCATCGGGCAGGAACTGCTTGGCGGTGACCACGTCGACCGGCAGCGGAATGTCGGCGCCACGCGCCTTGGCATCGGCCACGATCTTCTTCGCGGTGTCCAGCAGGTCCGGTTCGTACAGCGACTTGCCGACGTTGTAGCCGGCGGCGGCGATGAAGGTGTTGGCGATGCCGCCACCGACGATCAGCTGATCGACCTTGCCGACCAGGTTGGCCAGCAGTTCCAGCTTGGTGCTGACCTTGCTGCCGGCGACGATGGCCAGCAACGGCTTGGCCGGGGCATCCAGCGCCTTTGCCAGTGCGTCCAGTTCGGCCATCAGCAACGGGCCACCGGCGGCGACCGGAGCGAAGCGGATCACGCCATGGGTCGAGGCCTGGGCGCGGTGCGCGGTGCCGAACGCGTCCATCACGAACACGTCGCACAGCGCGGCGTACTTCTTCGACAGGGCCTCGTCATCCTTGCCCTCGCCCACGTTCATGCGGCAGTTTTCCAGCAGCACCAGCTGGCCCGGCTGCACGTCGACACCGTCGACCCAGTCGCGCACCAGCGGCACTTCGCGGCCGAGCAGCTCGGACAGGCGTGCGGCGACCGGCGCCAGCGAATCGGCCTCGCTCCACACGCCTTCCTTCGGGCGCCCCAGGTGCGAGGTGACCATCACCGCCGCGCCCTGCTCCAGCGCGCGCTTGAGCGTCGGCAGCGAAGCGGTGATGCGCTGTTCGGAGGTGATGCGGCCATTCTCGATCGGCACGTTCAGATCCTGGCGGATCAGCACGCGCTTGCCGGAGAGGTCGGTCATGCGGACGATGGACATGGGCAACTCTTTGGCTCAGGGACGGGATGCCGGGCTACGGCAGACGGCCATTGTATCGGGTGCGGGTGGTAGGAGGGCCGATGCCTGCGGCAGGCAGAGGCGCAGGGCAACAGCAACAGCCAGAGCGCTGGCGCCTTGTAACGCTGTGGGTGGGCCGGGGCGGTGTGGGCTGGGCAGGGGTATCCGCGCCATGGATGGCGCGGCTAAGCCCCCAAGGACGGGTTTACGGCGTCCCCTGCCCAGCCCACCCGCCCGGCCAAGCGCAGCTTTGCAGTCGAGCAAGCTCGACTCTACCGACGCTACGGCCACCCACGAGGGGCTGCGCCGTTCGCCGGCAACTACGCCGAAGGCGCCGGCTTCTGCCGAAGCAGGCTGACCGCCAGGCCACCCACCACCAACACACCCAGCCCCAGCAACGCCCACAGCAGCCACGACTTCCAATCATGCTGCGGCTTCAGCGCCACCTCGCCGGCCAGCGGCTCGGGGCGGCCCTCCAGCCGCGCCAGCGTCGGCTGCCATGACGGATCATTGCGCTGGCGCAGTTCCTCGATCAGCACACCGATCGGCGCCTCCATCCGGCGCGCGGTCGAACTGCCGACGGCCAGGGCATACGGCGCCGCGCCCTGGCTCAGGAACACCAGCACCTCCGGCTGGTAGCCCAGGCGCAGCGTCGGCGCGGTGGCCGTTTCGGCAGGGTTCGCAACCAGCTTCCAGTAGCGGTCGCGATGCACGCCCCCCAGCGACTGGGCCGCCGATTGCTGGCGTTGGCCCTGCGCGCCCTGCTGCAGCTGGTAGGCGATCCACGGCGCACTGCGGCGCTGCCACTCCGCGCTCTCATCATCGCGGCTGAACAACGTCCACTGCACCAGGCTGTTGTCGGCGCTGGCCACGTCCGCACGCGCGACCGGGAATCGACCGTCCAGTTCGAAGGTGTATTCGCCCTTGCCCTTCGAAACCGGCTCCAGCGACAGCCATTCCCACGGCAGCGTGGCCGGGGCAGGCGGCAGTTCGGCCAGCACGCTGCGCAGCGTCGGCAGGCGTGCATCGCCCTGCGCGAGCACGCGCAGGTAGCGTGCCTCACCGTCCACCTGCAGGCGGCGCTGCAGCAGGCGCTTGCCGGCGCGCTGCAGGTCCACCAGCGGAATGTCGCGCCCGACCGCACGCCAGTGTTGCAGATCATCGCTGGCATCCAGCTGCACCTGCGCCTGCAAGGGTTGGCCACTATCGACCCAGTCCAGCACCAGCGCCGCCACTGGCTGCTGGCCGAGTACGCTGGCGTCGATCAGCCAACCGCCCTGCCCGTTCGCCACCACACCGCCCCCCACGCGCGCCTCGACCCGGCGTACGCGGCCATCGGTATCGCGTTCGGTCAGCAGCTGCAGATCGTTGCGCTGTGCTTCGGCCAACGGCGGCAGCGCGAACCACGGCAGCTCACGTTGCACCGGCGGCTGTGCCAGTGGCTGGTCCGGCGCCAGCAATGCCGAGGGCAACGATTGCCCCGCCGCATTGAACACCTGCAGATCGCCCAGGTCGGCAGCGCCGGCCCGGCGATAGATCGCCGGTTCCAGAACCACCCTGTAGGCGCCGGACTGCGCACTGGACAGCGTCAGCGGCCACTGTTCTGCGTACTGGCTGCGGTAATGGCAGCCTGCGCCACGACGGCGGCCAGCATGCCGAACATCACCGGCAGCAGCGCCCTGCTCCACTTCCTCATTGTTTTTCCTCCACGGACGGCGCCGCGCTGGGCGGTGCCGGTGCCAGATAACCCACGACCGTGCACAGCAGGCCGTAGGCGATGAACGATGCGATGCCCAACAGGTTGCCCAGGTGCTGGCGATCGACGATGACCAGCTTGGCCAGCACCACGCCCATCAGCACGGCGCCCACCATCCACAGCACACGTTGGCCGCGGCGCGAGCCCCACACCCAGGCAATCACGCCGAGCACGCTCCACAACACGGTCAGGCTGGTCTGCGCCAGGCTGAAGCGCATCATCGATGCGTTCCACGCCAGGCCGCCCCACTGATGCACGCCATGCAGCACCACGCTGGTCAACGCAACGAATATGGCCAGTGACAGCAACGGCATGCGGATGTTCTGCACGGCCTGCGGTGCCTGATCGCTATACAGCCAGCGCGCCAGCAGCAGCAGGCTCAGCCACTGCGCAAGCTCGGCCGGATTCAACACCGGCAGCCACAGCAGCGGGGCAGCGTCGCCCGGCAACAGCTGGCCCAGCAGCCAGCCGATCGAGAGCAGGCCGAACAGCACGCACTGCAGCGGCGTGCGTACACGGTCGAACGCTTCACCCAACGGCCAGCGCAGCATGTTCCAGCGCCACAGCGACAGCGCTGCCATCAGCAGCCACGGCAGCGTGAACAACAGCAGCGTCCAGCCCTGTGCCAGCCCGGCCTCGCCGCCGCCCCAAAGGGCCAGCAGCGAGAGCAGCGACGGCCACAGCAGCCACCACAGGAACTGCGCGATGCGTGCCACGGTGTTGCCGCCCTGGCGCAGGCACAGCAACGTGCGTACGCCCAGCGCCGCGAACAGCGCCCAGGCCAGCGCGCCATAGCCGGCGAACGGCTGGTGGTGGGCATCGCTCTGCAACAGGGCCAGCGGGAAGCCCAGCGCCAGCATGGCCAGTGCGGTCACGCCCAGCGCACGGGCCGGCTGGTGGCGCTGTGCTTCGGCGGCCAGCCATGCCGTGACCGCCGCCAGCACCAGCAGCGCATCCACTTCGGTGCGGTACGGGAAGAAGCGGGTGATCTCATGCACCAGTCCACCCAGCCACCACAGCAGGCCCCACAGGTAGTAGACCAGCGCGATCTCGTGGCGCGACTGGCGCTGGTAACTCCAAGCCGACGCAAAGCCAGCCACGGCCAGCAGCAGCGCGCCGATGGCGGTGGGATTGATCAGGAAGCGCAGGTCCTCGTGCCAATGATCGCCGCCGGCCACGAAGGCGAATGCAGCGCCGATCTGCAACAGCGCACCGGACACCTGTGGCAACCATCGTTTCTGGCGCAGCCCCAGCCATGCCAGCCCCGCACCTTCCAGCGCGAACACCGCGCCGGTGGCGCGTGCCGACAGCGCCAGCGGCACCGCCAGCGTGGCAAAGCCCACTGCCAGCACCGCATGCGACTGCGCCAGCACGGTGTACGACGCCCGCCTGATCAACGCCCACGCCAGCACCGCATAGATCGCGGCCAGCCCCAGCGCGCACAGCGCCAACGTCATCGGCTGCTCGTGCAACATGCCCGCCTGCAGCGAGAATGCGACCAGCGGCGTGCCGAACACCAGGCTGCCATCGACCAGGTCACGCCGCCCGGCCGGCTGGCGACGCGCATACAGCAGCGGGATCAGCAGGTAGAACGCGAAGAACAGCAGCAGGAACGGTTCGGTGCTGCTGAACTTGTCCGGCGCGTACTGCAGCACGCCCCAGAACGTACCGATGCCGAACGTGAAGGCGAAGCCCAGCAGGTTCAGCGCGCGCCACGGGCGGAACCAGGCAATGGCGAAGATGCCCGCGTTGAGCACCGCGTAGTAGCTGAACAGGCCCACGTGGTTGCCACTGCCGGTGGACAGCCACAGCGGCGCCATGAAGCCGGCGAGGATGCCCAGCACCGCCAGCGTGCGCGAGTTCTGCACCACCGCCAGCACGCACAGCCCGGCCACCAGCGCGATCGAGCTGGCGAAGGCGAAGCCCGGCGGAATCAGCTCGAATCGCTTGAACGCCGCGAAGATGGTCAGCAGCAGCACGCCGATGGCGCCGCCCTGCAGGGCCAGCGCGAACATCCGCCGGCGCTCGCGCTGGTGCCAGCCGAACGCAAGCAGCCCCAACGCGCCCACGGTGACGCCGGCCAGGCGCAGTTCGATCGGCAACACAAGCCAACCCTGATCGCTGACGTACTTCAGCAGTGCGGCGACACCGGCCAGCAGCACCAGCATGCCGATCTTGACCGGTACGTTGCCTTCGGTGAACCAGCGTTTGACCGCACCGATGCCGCGCTCGATGAAATTCGGCAGCGCCGTTTCTGGCGGCAACGGTGGCTGCACCGGCACCGGCGGTGGTGCAGCAGGACGGGGCGCAGGTGCCTCGGTGGGCGCGGCCTCTCGCACCGGCGGTTGTAGGGGTTGCGGTGCAGCCGCAGCGACCGGCCGCAGGAACGGTGGATCGGCACTGGCCGCGGGCGTGACCACCGGCCGTTCAGGCGCGGGCGTGGTGACGGCCGGCTTGGCAGCGGCAGGCGCAGCGGCCATCGCGCTTTCCAGCGCGGCGACACGACGGCGCAGGCCGGCAATCATCACCAACGCCACTACCAGCAGCAGCGGGATGGCCAGCAGGACCAGTACGACCAGGGCTATCAGTGCTTCCATTGCATGCTTCCATTGCGTTCCCGCGCCCCAGCGGCAGCGGTCGACCGCCCCATGCTACGACAGGGCTGGCCCCATAAACGACGAACCCCGGCCAGGCCGGGGTCCGTCTTCGATCTACACCGGCCTTACTTGGCGGCGATGACCTTGGCCATTTCCAGGCACTTGTTCGAGTAGCCCCACTCGTTGTCGTACCAGGTCACCAGCTTGACGAAGGTGCCGTCCAGGGCGATGCTGGCATCGGCGTCGAACACCGAGGTGCAGGTTTCGCCGCGGAAATCGGTGGCCACCACCTTGTCTTCGGTGTAGCCCAGGATGCCCTTCAGCGGGCCTTCGCTCTGCGCCTTCACTTCAGCGCAGATCTCGGCGTAGGTGGCTTCCTTTTCCAGCTCGACGGTCAGGTCGACCACCGACACGTCCGAGGTCGGCACGCGGAAGCTCATGCCGGTCAGCTTCTTGTTCAGTTCCGGGATGACCACGCCGACGGCCTTGGCCGCACCGGTGGACGACGGAATGATGTTTTCCAGGATGCCACGGCCGCCGCGCCAGTCCTTGTTGGACGGGCCATCGACGGTCTTCTGGGTGGCGGTGGCCGCATGCACGGTGGTCATCAGGCCGCGCTTGATGCCCCACTTGTCGTTGATGACCTTGGCCAGCGGGGCCAGGCAGTTGGTGGTGCACGAGGCGTTGGAGATGATCGCCTGGCCGGCGTAGGTCTTGTCGTTCACGCCGTAGACGAACATCGGCGTGTCGTCCTTCGACGGGGCCGACATGATCACCTTCTTGGCGCCGGCATCGATGTGCTTCTGCGCGGTTTCCTTGGTCAGGAACAGGCCGGTGGCTTCCAGCACCACGTCGGCACCGACTTCGTCCCACTTCAGGTTGGCCGGGTCGCGTTCCTGGGTCAGGCGGATCTTCTTGCCGTTGACCAGCAGGTCGTTGCCCTGCACCGACACATCGGCCTTGAAGCGGCCGTGCACGGAGTCGTACTTGAGCATGTACGCCAGGTAGTCCGGCTCCAGCAGATCGTTGATGGCCACGATTTCGATGTCGTCGCCGAAGTTCAGCACCGCCGAGCGCAGGACGTTGCGCCCGATGCGACCGAAACCGTTGATACCAACCTTGATTGCCATGTTCTCAAGCTCCTGCGGCCGCGACAGGTGCGGCGGGATGGATAGGGCCCACAAGTCTAGCAAACCGGGGCTGGCCACCGTGGGCCAGCGCCTCCGGCGGAGGGCCGGCGGACAGGATTTGATCCGGATCAAAGCGTTAGCGTGGCGTGAGGCCGACACTGGCCCCATCCACCCAGCAACGAGATCACCCCCATGCGCAAGACCTCCCCCCTGATCCTGGCCGGCCTGGCCGCCGCCCTGTCCCTCGCCGCCGCCCCGGCCATGGCCCAGTCCAAGGGCGACTGGACCGTTTCGGCCGGCGTGCACCAGGTGGCGCCGAAGTCGAACAACGGCTGGCTGGCCAACGGCACCCTGAAGGTCGACGTCGACAACGACGTCAAGCCGACCATCACCGGTGAGTACTTCATCGCCGACAACCTGGGCATCGAAGTGCTGGCCGCGCTGCCGTTCAAGCACGACATCAACATCAGCGGCCTGGGCCGCGTCGGCAGCACCAAGCAGCTGCCGCCGGTGGTGACCCTGCAGTACCACTTCAACAGCAAGGGCAAGGTGTCGCCGTTCATCGGTGCGGGCGTGAACTACACCACCTTCTTCAGCGAAGACACCACCGGTGCGCTGAAGGACAGCCGCCTGAAGCTGCAGGATTCGTGGGGCCTGGCCGCGCATGCGGGCGTGGACTTCGCGATCGGCGAGAAGGGCGCCCTGCGCGTGGACATGCGCTGGATCGACATCGACAGCAAGGTGAAGTTGAACGGCGAGAAGATCGGCACGGTCAACATCGACCCGCTGGTCTACG
>NZ_JAOEDV010000097.1:0-15249 GCF_029837545.1 Stenotrophomonas sp. GD04024
TACGCCGGAACCGTAACGCTACGCGTTACTGCTTGAGCGGAATCACGCGGATCTCGACGCGGCGGTTCTTGGCGCGACCGGCATCGGTGCTGTTGTCGGCAATCGGGTACGACTTGCCGGCGCCCAGCGTTTCAATGCGCACGCTCTGCACACCCTGGCCGATCAGGTACTGCGCAACCGAGTCGGCACGCTCCTTCGACAGGCGGTTGTTGACGGCGTCACTGCCGATGCTGTCGGTGTGGCCGACCACTTCGATCATGGTCTGGTTGTAGTCACGCAGAGTGCCTGCCACGCCATTGAGCGAACCATAGAACTGCGGCTTCAGGGTCGCCTTGCCGAAGTCGAAGGTGATGCCGTCCGGCAGGTTCAGCATGATGTTGTCGCCCTGGCGCTGCACATCGATGCCGGTGTTGGCGGTGCGCTCGCGCAGTGCACGTTCCTGGCGATCCTGGTACTGGCCGACAGCGGCACCACTGAGTGCGCCGATACCGGCGCCGATCAGCGCGTGCTGGCGGCGCTCGGTGGCGCTGTCGCCGGTCAACAGGCCGGCGGCCACGCCGATGGCGGTACCGATCAGCGCGTTGCGGCCGGTGCGGTTCTGCTGCTCGGTCGGGTTGCCGTACTGGTCACTCTGCACATAGGAGCCGCCGGTGGCGCAGGCCGACAGGACGGCCGCACTCATCAGGGCCAGTGCGACGTTGCGGGTGGTGTTGCGGATCATGGGGTTCTCCTTGGTTTCCGGTCGGCCGGCGGCTTGCGGGCGCAAAGAGAATAAACAGCCCGATGCGATGCCGGAATGATGATGCAGCACGCCGACAGGGCCGCGTTCAGCTATCTGACCAGATCACTCAGCCCGCCCTTTACCCCGCTCCCGACTGGCGGTAAGCAGCCAGAGCGGCATCGCGACCCGCCGCCAGGTCCACCAGAGGCGTGCGCGGATAGCCAGGGGCATGCGCCTCCAGCAGCAGCGGATGCTGCCACGGCGCGAAGCGTGCCTTCAGCGGCAGCGCAGCCAGTTCCGGCACCCAGCGCGTGATGTAGCGCGCCTGCGGATCGAATTTCTCGGCCTGGGTCACCGGATTGAACACACGGAAGTACGGCGCGGCGTCGGCGCCGGTCCCGGCCACCCACTGCCAGCCCATCGTGTTGTTGGCCAGGTCGGCGTCGACCAGGGTGTCCCAGAACCAGCGCGCGCCATGCAACCAGTGCGCACGCAGGTGCTTGCACAGGTAACTGGCCACGATCATCCGCACCCGGTTGTGCATGTAGCCGGTGTGCCACAGCTCGCGCAGGCCGGCGTCGACGATCGGCACGCCGGTGTTGCCACGCTGCCAGTCATGCAGCTGCGCAGCGCTGGGCGTGGCCCACGGGAAGCGATCGAAACGCGGGTTGAGGTTGTCGGTGGGGGTCTTCGGAAAGTGGTGCAGCAGGTGATAGGCGAAATCCCGCCAGCCCAGCTGTCGCAGGTAGCCGTCGATATCGGCGTCGGTGCCGGCGCTGCGCAGGCCCTCCAGCGCATGGGCGATACGCCACGGCGCGATCTCGCCGAAGTGCAGGTGCGGCGATATCCGCGACGTTCCCACGCGATCCGGCAGGTCGCGCTGTTCGCGATAGCCGCGCAACGCACCGTCCTCGAACACGGACAACGCCTCCACCGCGCCGGCCTCGCCCGGCTGCCAGTGCTCCCAGAAACCGGCATCCCAGTCCAGCGCAGGCGAAAGCCGCAGCTCATCCAGCGCAAGGCTGTCGACCGCGTGCGCTGTCAGTGCCTTCGGTGCGGCCGTCAGCGCCGGCAGGCGCCAATGGCTGAGTACGTTGCGCCAGTACGGAGTGAATACCTTGTACGGTTGGCCTTGCTGGGTCGCGATGTCCCAGGGTTCGAACAGCAGGCTGCCATTGCAGCTCTGCACATCGATGCCCTGCTCGCGCAGCGTGCGCTTGATCTCCGCGTCGCGCGGTTGGGTAGCCGGTTCGTACTTGCGGTTCCAGTACACCGCCTCGGCGCCGATCTGTTCGACCAGCGCCTGCAGCGTCGCCAGGCTGTCGCCGCGGCGCAGCACCAGCGACGAGCCGCGCGAACGCAGGTCGGCATCCAGCGCCGCCAGCGAACGGTGGCGCCACGCGTCGGAGGCCGCGCCCGGCACCCACTCACCTTCCTCGTGCGGCGCGTGGATGTAGACCGGCACCACCTCGTGGCCCGCCTCCAACGCGGCCTGCAGGGCCGGATTGTCCTGCAGCCGCAGGTCACGACGGAACCATAGCAACGCTACCGACACATGCACCGCCTTCGATATGGAAGGCGCACATGATAGCCAGCGACGGTGAAGGTGATGCGTGGGCGGGGCATCCACGCATCGCGTGGATCTACCGGTTGAAGCGCTGCATCGCCTCGCTGATCAATGCCCGTGCTTCGGCAGCGTTGCCCCAGCCATTGAGCTGCACCGGGTTGCGGCCGGCCGGCAGGTCCTTGTAGACCCGGAAGAAGGCCTCGATGCGCTGCCGTTCGATCTCCGGCAGATCGGCCAGGTCGCGGATGTTGGCGTAGGTCGGGTCGACCTTGTCGGTGGGCACGCCGATGATCTTCTCGTCGTGCTCGCCGCCATCGATCATCTTCAGGTAGCCGATCGGCCGGAAACGCACGATCACACCCGGATGCAGCGGCTCGCGGGTCAGCACCAGCGCATCGAGCGGATCGTTGTCACCGGCCAGGGTACGCGGCATCGAACCGTAGTTGGCAGGATAGGCGACCGGCATCGACTGGAAGCGGTCCACGTGCACCAGGCCGTCTTCCTTGATCTCGTACTTGGTGAAGCTGCCGGCCGGAATCTCCACTGCCAGGTTCACTTCGTGCGGCGCCTGCTTCGGCTGGGCCACAAGGAACGGGTGCAGCACGGCATCGGCGGCGGTCACCGCACTGGCCAGCAACAGCAGGGCAGTACCGATGGCAGCAAGGGGAAGGATGCGAGAGGGAGTGGTCATCGGCGTGCGCTCATTCCCAGCACCGGTCGGCGCGACCCTTGGCGGTCTGCGAACGGGGGCAGTCGCGCGGTGTAATGCGGCCGTCGGTCAGTTCCGTTCGCGTCTTGCTGCCCTTGGCGTCACGCTGCAGTTCGAAGGCATCGTAGAGACGGCCGGTCACCGTGCGCGCTTCATAGCGCAGGCGCTGCGGGTCGACGTTCAGGACCTGGAACAACTGGGTGTCCTCGGCCACCGGATCCATCGTCCTGCGTGCTTCGTCGGAAAGGCGGTACTGCTTCGGCCCAGCCACAGTCACCACGTACTGCGGCGTCGCAGCGTGTCCTTCACCCCGGCGGCCGTAGGTGTGATCGTGCCCCTGCAGCACCAGATCGACGTTGTGGCGGCGTACCACCGGCAGCAGCACGTCACGCAACGCGGCGTTCTCGCGGCCTTCGCGCGGCGAGTAGAACGGCTGGTGCAGCAGCACGAGGGTCCACGGCTGCGGATTGCCGGTCAGCACCTTGTCCAGCCACTGCGCCTGCGCCTTGGCCGTACCCAGGTCGAGTGCCGAGGTGCCATCGACCACGGCCACGCGCACGCCCTGCGCATCGAACCAGTAGCTGGTCTGCTGCGCTGCACTGGCGCCGTTGCCCGGCAACGCGAAGGTCACCGGCCAGTGCTTGCCCAGCACGCGGCGCTCCTGCGGGGTGTCCTCGAACTCCTCGAAGTACTCGTGGTTGCCGATTGCCGGCGCCACCAGCGTTTCCTGCGCCAGCCAGCCGGTAGCCGCAAACCATTCGCCCCACTCGCTGTCGTCCATGTTGTCGCCGCCGCTGACCAGATCGCCGGCAAACAGGCTCATGCGCGCCTGCGGTGCCGCCTTCTGCGCAGCACGCACGACCCGGCTGACATGGCTCACGTTCTTGTTCTGGGTGTCACCGAAGTACAGCAGGGTCAGCGGCTGGTCGGCGGCCGCCAGCGTGCGCAGCTGGTTCCACGCGCTCCAGCTGCCATTGCCCTGCACGCGGTAGACGTACTGGGTATCCGGCTGCAGGCCGCCGATGTCGGCACGATGGTGATGCGACAGCCCGTTTTCGGTCTGCAGTGCGCGCGTCGTCGCACGCACCTGACGGATGCCCTCGATGGCCGGCGAATCTGCAGCCAGCGCGATCTCCAGCAGTGGCGCCTGCACGCTGCCATCGGTACGCCAGGCCACGGCGAAAGCGTGGCTGGGATCAGCCGACGGCGAGGCGACGATGCGGTCCGGCACCGTCGTCGCTGCGTAGTGGCGGCTGCCCGCCGGCACCTGGGTATTCGGCTCGGCCGCCGCGAACGACAGCGACGGCAACGCCAGCATCAGGCCCAGCGCCAGGCCATGCATCATGTGACGCCCGCTCATGCGCCACACTCCAGCGGCAGCGCGAGCTGCTTGGCGATGCTCTCCCAGTCGAACGCCACCACGCCCTGGTCGTCATGCACCGCATACAGCGCACCGTGCGGGAACCGCGCACTGGGCTGCTGCATCATCCAGATGCCATCGGTGTTGGCCACGGTGTTGCCCTGGAACGCGCCCACCGGCTTCAGCGTGTGACGATCGAACAGGTGGAACACGCTGCGCTGCTTGCCCTGCTCGGTGGTGATCCACCAGCCGTCCTTGCCACAGGTGCGCAGGGTCACGCCTTCGGCCTGTGCCTTGAACACGTCGCGGCCGAAGGTGGTGCCGGTGAAGCGGCCGGCCAGGGTGTAGACCTTGAACTCGCTGGCGTAGCTTTCGTCCTCTTCGGCAATCAGCAGGCGATCGTTTTCGGGGTCGCCCCAGATCGATTCGACAACGCGCAGCGCACCGGCCTCGGTGGTATCACCGATGCTGGCCACCAGCGTCGCCTCGACCTTGGCACCGTCGCGGGTCACGTGGTACTGGCGCACGCGCTTGTCCAGTTCAGCCAGCGGCGGCAGGATGTCACGCCCCTGCGCATCCTCGCCGTTGTCCCAGGAGTCGGTGACGTAGACGCTGTAGCCATCGGCCCGGCGGTCGACCCACAGGCCGTACGGCTTGCGCAGGTCGTCCGCAGCGAACGTCGCCAGCGGGGTGAAGTCCGGCAGGCCCAGCACCTGCACGCGGTGATTGTCGCGCTCCACGATCCACAGCAGGTCGTCGGTCACCGCGATGCCGTTTGGGCGGTCGAACTGCCCCAGCGCGGTACCGCTGCTGCCAACGTCACGCAGATGCTGGCCGGTGCTGCCGTCGTAGACCACCAGCTTGTCGGTGGCCTTGGCGGTGGCGATCAGCCACAGCGTGCCGTCAGGGGCACGCCAGGCCGCCGGCGAATCGATGTTGTCGGCCGGCGTCATCGGCGACAGGAACGCCTCGGCGATGGTGGCCACCGCACGCTCGCCGGTGGCCTTCGCTGCCGTCGCGGGCGCCGCCGGATCATTGCCCGTGGCCGGCGTACAGCCAGCCGCCAGGCTGGCCACCAGTGCGGCAGCTAGGACGGTGATGCCACGCCCCATCACAGTGCCACCTTCAGGCCCAGCGCGTAGGTGCGGCCATACTCTTCCATCTGCAGGGTGCGCGAGCGCGTGCCCTGGTACAGCTCAAGCGGCTTGTCCAGCAGGTTCTGCGCTTCGAAATACATGCTCACGCGCGGGGTGAACTTGTAGTCCAGCGAGAAGTCGAGCTGGGTATTGGGCGCCACATAGATGTCGAAGGCACGGCCCTTGCCGATGCTGTCCAGGTACTCGCTGCGGTACACCGCCGCCAGTCGCGTGCTCAGGCCATACTTTTCATAGCCGACGTGCGCGCTGTAGACGTGCTTGGAGGCGCGCGGCAGGGTGAAGTCTTCGCCCGCACGATCCTTGATGCCAGCATCGAACGTAGTGTCGAGCCAGGTGCCGCTGGCACCGACCAGCAGCCCGTCCAGGCCGGCCGGCAGGAACGCCAGCTGCTGCTGCCAGTTGAATTCCGCACCGCGCACCGTGGCCTTGCGGCCGTTGATCGGCTGGGTCACGTCGAAGCCGCCATAGTCCGGGTCATTGGTGCGCACGGTTTCCACGATGTAACCGTCGATCGACTTGTGGAACAGGCCCAGCGACACGATGCCG
Organism: Stenotrophomonas sp. GD04024; assembly: GCF_029837545.1. Taxonomy (NCBI): domain Bacteria; kingdom Pseudomonadati; phylum Pseudomonadota; class Gammaproteobacteria; order Lysobacterales; family Lysobacteraceae; genus Stenotrophomonas; species Stenotrophomonas sp. GD04024. Next base: position 6,061 of record NZ_JAOEDV010000097.1, read on the forward strand.
GAGCTGCCGATGTACTTCTCCACCGACAGATCGATGTTCTTCGATTCGTAAGGATCCAGCTCCGGATTGCCCAACCGCACTTCCTCGTCACCGCGGCTGTAGCCCACGCGCGGCGAAATGTCACCGAACGACGGGCGCGATACGGTCTTGTTGGTCGAGGCGCGCAGCACCCAGTCGTCTGCGGCGTCGTAGCGCAGGTGCAGGCCCGGCAGCACGTTGGTGTAGCTGCTGTTGGCCACGCGCGGGGTGACGGTGAAGCTGCGGCCGTTGGCCGCCACGTCCACCTGGTTGCCGGTGGCCTTGAACTGGGTGTTTTCCACGCGCACGCCGCCAATGATGCGCAGTGCGCCGATGTCCCAGGTACCCATCGCGTAGCTGGCGAAGATGTCCTCGCTGGCCACGTAGTCTTCTTCCAGCGAGGTCATTGCGTTGCCGCCAAGGTCCTGCGGCCGCGCACTGTACTGGCTGCCATTGGCCGCCCAGAACGCCCGCATCGCGGCCGAATCCATACCGTCACCCATGTTGCCGTGGCGATGCTCCGGCGAGGAGGTGGTCCAGCTCGACAGCGCCACCTTCGGGCCGACGCGCAGCTCGCTCTCATCAACGTTGACATCGCGGTCGCGCCAGCGGCCCAGCAGGCCGATCTTGATGCTGCCGCTGTCGCCGTCGAAGCGCACGTTGACCTGCGCGCTGTGTTCCTTGTCATTGACCTGCTTGGGCGAGAGCACGAAGCGGTCGAACGCGTAGTTGCCGTTGTCCAGCCACTGCGGGTTGTCGAAACTGTAGCTGGGCAGTCGGCTGCGCTGGTCCAGGGTGCCGTTGAAGGCCTTGCCGTTGAGCTTGAAGCGGGCCTCCATCTCGTCGTTCACGCGCTCTTCGGTGCGGGTGTAGCCCACCTTGTAATCGACCACGGCATTGGTCAGCTTGTTCTCGCCGCCCAGGCTTGCCGCAAAGGTGTTTTCCTTCTTGGTGCGGTAGCGCATGCGCTTGTCGATCGAATCCTTCGGCATGCCATCCAGGTGGTACTGGTCGGTGCCGGTCTTGACCATCTTCGCGTCGTCGAAGTTGAAGATCACCCGCTGGCGGGTTTCGGCATCGTCGAACTGGCTGTACAGCGTGCGCAGGTAGTACTTGCTGTCTTCGTTGGGACGCCAGTCGAGGTTGAGGTTGGCACCGATGCGCTTGCGCTCGATCTCGTACTTGCGGTGCTGCAGGTTGATCGCGGTGACGTCGCCAGGTGCGGCATCGTCCTCGCCGTCGTACTCCACTTCGGTGTTGTCCGACTCGAACTTGCGCTTCTGGTAGTTCACGCCCAGTGCCACGCCGAAGGTGTCGTTGAACACTTCGCTGTAGTTGAAAGCGGCCTTGGGGCTGGTCTCGCCGGACAGCTGCTGGTGGCTGCCCTCGATCTTGGCGCGCAGGCTGCGACCGTCGCGGTCGAAGGCCGAGGCCGACTCCACCAGCACCGCGCCACCAATGGCATCGCCCGGCATGTCCGGGGTTGGCGACTTGACCACGCGCAGGCGCTCGGTGGAATCGGACGGGATGACGTCCAGCGGCGCGGCGCGGCTGGAATCCTCCGGCGTGCCAATGGCGATGCCATCGACACTGACGCTGTTGAGGTTGGCGTCCAGGCCGCGGATGACCACGAAACGGCCTTCGCCTTGGTCACGGGTGACGCTGACGCCCGGCAGGCGCTGCAGCGACTCGGCCACGTTCTTGTCCGGGTACTGGCCCAGCGCATCAGAGGACACGGCGTCCTCGATGGCATCGCTGCTGCGCTTGAGGTCGACCGCGCGGATCTGCGATTCGAGCTGCGCACGCACTTCGATGCGGTCGAGGTCGACCGCGTCGGCGGCCACCGCGCCGGTGGCGGCGACCGCCTGCTGCCCGGCGGCCTGCAGCGGTGCTGCGGCCCCCATCGCCAGGGTCAGGGTGATGGCAACGGCCAACGGAGTCTTGATATGCACTGGGAATCCCCATTCCTGTTAAGAATGGGTCTGCACGGTATGTCCGCAAGGTTGCATGGCCATGACATGGATCTGCACATTTGACGAAGCGCGGGTTTGGGTTCGGCCCACCGATCCGGCAAAATGGCGTCCTCTCTCCTTTTCCCCTTCCCGACCATGAAGATCGTCGAAGTGCGCCACCCGCTGGTGCAGCACAAGATCGGCCTGATGCGCAACGCCGCGCTCAGCACCAAGGATTTCCGTGAACTGGCCAATGAGCTGGGCACGCTGCTGGCCTACGAGGCCACCGCCGACCTGGACACCGAGCCGCACACCCTGCCCGGCTGGGCCGGCCCGGTCACCGTGCAGCGCATTGCCGGCGCCAAGATCACCGTGGTGCCGATCCTGCGCGCCGGCCTGGGCATGCTCAGCGGCGTGCTGTCGCTGATCCCGGCCGCCCGCGTCAGCGTGGTCGGCCTGCAGCGTGATGAGGAAACCCTGCAGCCGGTGCCCTACTTCGAGCGCCTGACCGGTCGCCTGGAAGAGCGCGATGCGCTGATCCTGGATCCGATGCTGGCCACCGGCGGCACCCTGATCGCCACCATCGACATGCTCAAGCGCGCCGGCGCCCGCCGCATCAAGGGCATCTTCCTGGTCGCCGCGCCGGAAGGCATCGACGCGGTCAAGGCCGTGCATCCGGACGTGGAGATCTACACCGCGGCCATCGATGCCCAGCTCAACGACAAGGGCTACATCCTGCCGGGCCTGGGCGATGCCGGCGACCGCATCTTCGGTACCCGCGTCGGTTGATCCGGCGAGCCGGGGTCAGAACCCTTTCGCTGCGAAGGGGATCTGACCCCAGGCACGGCATTACAACCCGGCCGCGAAGGCCTCCAGCTGGCCGATGGCGGTGTTCCAGCCGTCGAAGAAGCCCAGCTGCTCATGCTGGTCGCGCAGCGCCTTGTCCGGATGCATCACCCGCGCGGTGTAACGGCAGCCCTGGCCCTCGTCCTCCATCGTGATGATGGCGGTGAAGCCCAGCCACGGCGACTGCGGGCGCCAGCCCGCGCCCAGCATCGAGGTGAACACCAGGCGCTGCTGCGGCACCACCTCCAGGAAGCTGCCCGGATTGTCACTGCTGCCGCCATCGGGGCCCTGCATGAAGGTGTGGAAGGCCCCGCCAGGGCTCAGGTCGAACGCACGCACCTCGGTGGTCCACGGCTTCGGGCACCACCACTGGCGCAGCAGTTCGGGGTCTGTCCAGGCCCGCCAGAGTGCCGCGCGCGGTGCGTTCAACAAGCGGCTGATGACCAGATCGGTGTCCGGATGGCTACTTGCGTCCTCGGCCATGAGCCTGCTCCTGTCGGTGAAGGGTTTCGACGAAATCGACCATGCGGTCGGCACGCGCATCCCACAGGACGCGCTGTTCGGCCAGCCACTGCTCGGCCTGGCCCAGCCGCGCCGGCACCAGTTCGCAGGTACGTATGCGCCCCTGCTTGTGGCTGCGCACGACGCCGCTGCGTTCCAGCACGGCCAGGTGCTTCATCAGCGAAGGCAACGCCATCTGGAACGGCTCGGCCAGCATCGACACCGTGCACGGCCCCTGCCCCAACGCGGCCACGATCGCGCAACGGGTGGGGTCGGCCAGGGCATGGAAGATCCGTTGAATGGCGGGATCATACTTACCCATATGGCTAAGTAATACGCCGATCTGAATGCCGACGCAAGCAGGCGCGACCGGGCGGCGATTCTTCACGTGGCCTTGCGGGCCGGAAGCGAATGCTCCGCGCACCCGCCACCGCCTGGAGCACCCTGATGAAAGCCTCTTTCCTGCTGGCCGCCGTTCTTCTGGTCGGCCTGCCGCTGGCCGCCAACGCCACCACCCCGCAGCAGCAGCGCATGGCCGACTGCTCGGCCAAGAACAAGGGGCTGAAGGGCGACGCCTACAAGACCGCGCAGAGCGCCTGCCTCAGCGGCCACGCCACCGAAACCAAGGCGGTCAACCCGCAGCAGGAGCGCATGCGCAAGTGCAATGCCGATGCGGGCGCCAAGAAGCTGGCCGGTGATGCACGCAAGACCTTCATGAGCAGCTGCCTGAAGGCGTCGTAATCGTCGCGCCCGGATAGAACGCCATCCACGCATGGCGTGGTTCTACTGCATCAGTGAAGGGCCGGGCATTGCCCGGCCATTTCATTACCCCAATGCGCGCGCCTTCAGTTCACCCTGCTCATGCAGGGTGACGAAACGACCCTTGTCATCGCGACCGAGCTGCGCCAACGCCACCTGCGGATCGTGGGTGAAGAACAGATGCACGTTGCGCGCCAGCTTGTCCTCGAGGAACTGCCGCTTCTCGTCGATCAGCAGCTCGGCGTTGCGGTCGTAGCCCATGGTGATCGGCACGTGTACCCATGAGCGGCCCGGAATCAGGTCGGCGCAGAACACCACGCCACCATGCGCACCCTCGCCGGCATGTGCATGGCCGACGATCTCGGCCAGCATCAGCCCTGGCGTGTGGCCATCGCTGTAGCTGAAACGCACGCTGCGCCCCAACGCCTTTGAGTACTCGCCGTCCACCACTTCCAGGCGGCCACTGGCCTGCAGCAGGCCCGGCAGCTCCGGAATGAAGCTGGCCCGATCCCGCGGATGCGGCTGCACGGCGCGCTGCCAGTGCTGTGCGCCCACCACGTAGGTCGCGTTGGGGAACAGCAGCTCGGGCTCCCGCCCTTCGCTCCATGCCGCCAGCAGGCCACCGGCATGATCGAAGTGCAGGTGGCTGAGCACCACCACATCGATGTCCTCGTGTTCGAAACCGGCTTCGCGCAGCGAATCGATCAGCACGTGCTGGCTTTCCTGCACGCCATAGCGCTCGCGCATACGCGGATCGAAGAACGCGCCGATACCGGTTTCGAACAACACCGTCTTGCCTTCCAGCGGGCTGGCAAGCAGCGCACGGCAGGCCAGCTCGATGCGGTTGAGCTCGTCCGGCGCTGCCCATTTTTCCCATAACGCGCGCGGCGCGTTGCCGAACATCGCACCGCCATCGAGGCGTTGCGAGTTTCCACGAATAGACCAGAGTTTCATGAGTCGATTATCGGCGCCGGCTCGTTAAATAATCGCTAGAAAGGAAACGGAAAACCCCGCCGTTGCGGGCGGGGTTTCGATGATCCAGCGGATTGCCGGCCAGCGGCCGGCACAACCGGATCAGCGCGCTGGCACGACCTGGGCGCTGCCCACCGGGTTGCGCGGGTCGCTGCCGCCGAACAGCGTGTTGGACTTGCGGTCCCATTCCACGGTCTGCAGGTTGCCCCACACATGGCTGGAACCGCGGCCACCGGCAGCGACGTTGCCTGGCAGGTCGATCCTGTGGCCCATCGCCTGCAGCTGCTTCACCGTGCCGGCATCGAACGCATCGTCTTCGGCTTCGATCAGGTCCGGCAGCCACTGGTGGTGGTAACGCGGCAGCGCAGCCACCTGCTGTGCGTCCAGACCGGCGTCGTAGCCGAGGATGCCCAGCAGCACCATGGTGATGATGCGGCTGCCACCCGGGGTGCCCAGCACCACCACCTTGTCGGCGTTCTCCATGAAGGTGGGCGTCATCGAGCTGAGCATGCGCTTGCCCGCCTTCGGCGCATTGGCTTCATAGCCCATCACGCCGAACGCGTTGGGCGTGCCCGGCTTCAGCGCGAAGTCGTCCATCTCGTTGTTCAGCAGCACGCCGGTGCCCTTCGGAATCAGCCCCGAGCCGTACAGCAGGTTGACGGTCTGGGTGGCACCGACGCGGTTGCCGTCGCGGTCGATGATCGAGAAGTGGGTGGTCTCGTCATCTTCCAGCGGCGTCGGATTGCCCGACAGCAGGTCGCTGGGCGTGGCTTTCTCCGGATGGATGGTGGCCCGCAGGCCCTGCGCGTAATCCTTGCTGGTCAGCACCTTCTGCGGGATCTGCACGAAGTCCGGATCACCCAGGAAGAAGGTGCGGTCGCGGTAGGCGCGGCGCATCGACTCCACCACCAGGTGGGTGCGGTGGGCCGGGTCCATCTTCTTGATGTCCCAGCCTTCGAGGATCTGCAGCATGCTGGCCAGCGCGATGCCACCGGACGACGGCGGCGGCGCCGTGGTGATCTTCCAGCCGTTGTAGTTGAAGACGATCGGTTCGCGCTGCTTCACCCGGTATCCGGCCAGTTCCTCGGCGGTCCACTTGCCTCCGGCCTGCTTCACGCCTTCCAGCAGCAGTCTGCCGGTCTGGCCCCTGTAGAAGCCGTCGAAGCCACCGGCGGCCAGGCGTTCCAGCGTCTGCGCCAGTTCCGGCTGCTTGAACAGATCGCCGGTGGCGATCGGCTTGCCGTTGCGCAGGTAGACCTCGCGGGTGCCGGGGAAGCGCTCCATCACTTCACGGCGCGAGGCATAGCCCTTGGCCATGCGCTCGTACACCGGGAAACCTTCGCGCGCGATGCGGATGGCCGGCTGCAGCGACGCCGACAGCGGCAGCTTGCCATGCTTGGCCGACAGTTCGACCAGCGCTGCAGGCAGGCCCGGAATGCCCGCCGACCAGGCGCCGTTGACCGAGCGGTCACGGTCGAGGTTGCCCTGCTTGTCGAGGAACGCCTGGGGCGTTGCCGCAGCCGGTGCAGTCTCGCGCGCGTCCAGCATCACATCCTTGCCGGTGGCCGCGTCGTGCAGCAGGAAGAAGCCACCGCCGCCCAGCCCGGAACTGATCGGTTCGACCACCGCCAGCGTGGACGATACGGCCACCGCCGCGTCGAAGGCATTGCCGCCCTGCGCCAGGATGTCGATGCCGGCCTGGGTGGCCAGCGCATGGCCACTGGCAATGGCGGCGCCGTCGGGGCGTTCGGCACGGACAGGGCTGTCGGCCCAGGCGATCGGGCTCAGCAGCAGGCCGAGCAGCAACAGCGGACGGACGATCAGCGTCTTCATTCGGATGGGGGCTCCGCATAGAGTTCGGGGTGATCGTGCTGCAGCTGGCGCAGCTTGGCCAGCAGCTGGTCTTCCGTTTCCACGATCTCCGGGTCCGGATCGATGCATTCGACCGGGCAGACGACCACGCACTGTGGCTCGTCGAAATGACCCACGCATTCGGTGCAGCGCGCAGGGTCGATCACGTAGATGGTTTCACCCATCGCAATGGCCTGGTTCGGGCAGGCCGGCTCGCATACGTCGCAGTTGACGCAGAGCTCGTTGATTTTCAGCGACATGGCGATACTCCTCGCCCGCGCCTTGGGACAAGGACCGGCCAGCGCGGGCGCGCGGGCCGGTCAGGTCATCAGCGGCGCCCTTGCAGGACGCCGCCCGGGCCATGCCGGAGCATGGCCGCCATGGCTCGGTCTTACTTGGCTTCGACGAAAATGTACTCGGCACCGGTCGGCTGGATCGCAGCCTGCACGCGGGCGTTGTCGGCCGACTGGCCGATGAAGACGACGCGCACGCCCTTCATCGAATCCGGCCCCACGTCCTTGAACACGGCCTGGATCATGTCAGCCATCTTGCCCGAGGCCGACGAACCGAAGGCCAGCATGTTGCCCGGCTGCACGCCACGGGCCACGGCCTGGGTCGCGCTCTCGGTCTGGCGCTCGTACTTGGCCTGGAAGTCCGGGTCCGATTCCGGCGAGAGGTAGTACAGGAACGGGCTGTTGGTGATGTTGCCCATGTTCTGGATCGCCACTTCCTGCAGGTACTTCTTCCAGCCTGCATCGTCGTCCTTGGCCGGCGCGACCAGCGCCTGCTTGGCTTCGTCGACCGGAGCGGCCTCTTCCTTCTTGCAGGCGGTGAAGGCCAGGGCCAACGAAGCGATCAGCATCGCGCGCATGGTGGTGTTCATGGGTTTCCTCCCGGAATGGTGCGTGGTGGTGTACGTAATGGGGTGCGGGTACAGCGGGACTTACGACTGTGCCGACTTCGCTTCGCGGACCTTGCGCAGGGCTTCGAGCACCGCGGCCGGCACGAAACCGGACACGTCACCGCCCAGGCGCGCGATCTCGCGGACCAGCGAGGACGAAATGAAGCTGTGCTGCTCGGCCGGGGTCAGGAATAGGGTCTCGACCTCGGGAATCAGATGGCGGTTCATGCTGGCCATCTGGAACTCGTATTCGAAGTCGGACACCGCGCGCAGGCCGCGCAGCAGCACCCCACCCTGGACCGAACGGACGAAATGGGCCAGCAGCGTATCGAAGCCGATGACCTCGACATTGCCGTGGTGGCCCAATGCGCCGCGGGCCAGCTGCACGCGCTGTTCCAGCGGCAGCGCCGGGCCCTTGGACGGGCTCTGCGCCACGCCGACCACGACCTTTTCGAACAACGGCGCGGCCCGGCTCACCAGGTCGATATGACCATTGGTGATCGGATCGAACGTGCCGGGATAGACGGCAATGCGGCGGTTGGCCACGGTCATGGGCGGATGCAGATGTTCAGATGAAGTCAAAGTGTAGCAGTGGCGCGGCGGTACAGGGCAAAGCGCACCTCACGGGTGCCGCCCTCGCGGTGCAGCAGCCATTCCGCCGGCAGTGACGGGACGTGGCCGGCCGGCGATTCCAGGTACAGCCAGGCATCGGCGGCCAGGTGCCGCGGCAGCTGGGCCAGCACGCCCTGCCACAGGCCATCGGCGAACGGCGGGTCGATGAACACCAGGTCGGCCTGCTGCGCCGGGGCGCTTTGCAGCCAGCGCAGGGCATCGGCCTGGACCACGGTGACCTGGTCTACCGCCTGCAGCTTGGCGACGGCGGCGGACAGGTTGCGCCCGAGCTGGGCATCGCGCTCGACCAGGGTGGCGTGGGCGGCGCCGCGCGAGACGGCCTCCAGGCCCAGCGCGCCGCTGCCGGCGAACAGGTCGAGCACCCGCGCCCCGCCCAGCCGGGGCATCAGCCAGTTGAACAGCGTTTCGCGAACGCGGTCGCTGCTCGGCCGCAGGCCCGGCAGGGTCGGTACCGGCAGGCGGGTATTGCGCCAGCGTCCACCGATGATGCGGACCTGGCCGTCATTGCCACCACGGCCGCTCACCGGCGCCCCCGGCGGGAGGTATTCGAGAATTTCAGCATGAAGGGGATTGTAGTCGTCCGGGCGGCGCCCGGAACCCGCAGAAGCCACAGCAACGGCCGAAGCAACTTCAAAAGCTGGTTTCCTGTGGGATGGCGGGGTGGGTCCGGTTGAGGGGGGCGCTGCAAGTACGTCCATGTAAGCTCGGTCGCCGCATCCATGCGGCTCACGCCCCCTCAACCGGACCCACCCCGCC
>NZ_JAOEDV010000098.1:0-15128 GCF_029837545.1 Stenotrophomonas sp. GD04024
GGGCGGCGATGACAACGCACCGGCCAACGGAGGCGCCTGGACCTGGGTGCGGGTGATGACCCCGTGGGCCGGCGACAACTGGGGCGGTGTGGTGCTGCCGCGGCGTGGGCAGGAAGTGCTGGTGGCGTTCCTGGAAGGCGACATCGACCGCCCGGTGGTGGTCGGTGCGGTCTACAACGGCCGTGGCCAGCAGGATGCACAGCACAACCAGATCAACGGCGGGGGCGGCACCGCCACCGGCAATGCCGCCGCCTGGTTCGAGGGCAACGACCACGCAGCGGTGTACACCGGCTTCAAGAGCCAGGCGCTGGCCGACAGCCAGGGCGGCACCGGCGGCTACCAGCAGCTGCGCTTCGACGACACGCCCGGGCAGGGCCGCGCGCAGCTGTCCACCACCCAGCACGAGACCACGCTGACCCTGGGCCACCTCAAGGGCGGCCAGGACAATGTGCGCGAGGGTGAGCGGGGTTTCGGCGTGGAGCTGTCCACCCAGGCACAGGGCGCACTGCGCGCCGGCCGCGGCCTGCTGCTGACCACCGAGCAGGGCGCGCCACAGATGGCCGCGCCGCAGGCATTGAGCCAGCTGCAGGAAAGCCAGCAACTGCTGCAGCAGCTGGCCGAATCGGCCGCCAACCAGCAGGCGCAGCTGCCCGGCGAGCCGAACGAGCTGCCGGTGGACACCACCCTGACCGAGCTGCAGGAGACGCTGCGCGCCACCCACAGCGGCAGTGCCGCCGGCAGCATCGCCGGCGGCGATGGCGAGGCACCGGGCTGGAGCGCGCCGGTGCTGCTGGGCAGCGGTGTGGCCGGCGTGCTGAGCCTGACCCCGGCCGACCAGGTCTGGGTCAGTGGCACCCACACCACGCTGGCCAGTGGCGTGGCACTGAACTGGATGACGCAGGGCTCGCTGACGATGGCGGTGGCCGGCGGGCTGGTGCTGTACACCGCCGGCGTGCAGCCCAGCGGCGAAAGCCCGAACCAGGAGCGCGGCATCGCGCTGCACGCGGCGCAGGGCAAAGTGAGTGCGCGCGCGCACAAGAACCAGATGATCGTGGCGGCCAAGACCAAGGTGCGCATTGCCAGTACCGAAGCGGACGTGCAGCTGTCGGCGCCGAGCAAGCATCTGCTGGCGACGGCGGCCGGGGCCTACATTCGGATCGAGGGCGACAACATCGAGCTGGGTGCGCCGGGAAAAGTGGAGTTCAAGGCCAGCCAGCGGGATTGGGTGGGGCCGCTGATCAGTTCGGAGGAGACCGACGTTCCAGCTGGGCAGTTCAATGGCTGCGAGCCGCACTTGACCGCAGCAGTATGCCGACAGGAAGGGTGCGCCGATGTCGGTTGAATCGTTGTGCGAACAGCTGATCGGTATCGATCGCAGCAGCGCAGGTCAGTGCCACCTGCTGATGCAGCCAGCTGTAGAGCGATCTGGGATGGGCGAGGCCTTTGACGCGCTGCTGGAATCGGCTGGAATCCAACCGATCCCGATCGCCATTCGACAGATACCGAAAACCCTGTGGCCGTTCCTGATCCCGCTCGACCTCAGCAAAGGAATGCACTCCCTGTTGTCTGGTCAGGCGGTGGAAATGGCGATGGAACAGCGCTCGGCATCGTCGCTGCTGGCCGCGCGCCCGCAACGTGCGTGTGCGTGGATATGGACACCGTTGCTGACACCGCAGCTGGCCAGGCAGCTTGCCGAGCGCGCGGTCGCGCACTGCCCGCATGCGCAGGGCCGGAAACGGTGGCTGCGCTTTTACGACCCGATGGTGACGGATCTGTTCCTGCAGTGCTCATCGCGCTCGCAACGGGCGTATCGGTTTGAATGTGTCACCACGTGGATGTTCCTGGATCGGTGGGGAGAGTGGGCCATCAGCGATGCTTTCGCGCCTGTGCTGCGCGGTGATCCTGCCGTGCCTTGGCCGGACGTGGAGAGTATTGGTGCATTGAACCAGGCGTGGATCGGCGCGCTGCGGGCCGGAACCCCACCGGATCGCGCCACGTTCGCGCAGGTGCAGCGCAGTGTCGGAGAGGGGCGCCGGTGCGGTGTCTCCAGCGGTACTGATCTGGATCTGTTCGCCACACATGGGCTTTCTATCGGACCTCATTTCCACAGGCATTCCACGGTCCAGACGCTACTGGCGCAGATCGCGCACGGTGAGCGGTATGGCGAGCTGATTCGACGGATTGGAGACACGGAGTGGCAGGACATCCGCATCGCGGCGTCCGCACACGCAAGTGCGATCAAGGGAGACGGGGCACATGACGCGCGATAGCAAAGATAGGTACGACTCCAGCGGGCCCTTCACGGGTGAAAGCAACGTCGGGATCCGCAGCGCGGGCAGTCCAGACATCGTCGAACTTCCGGCGGTTGCCGCCACGCTGCCGGACGAGACAGAGAAATCAGCCTGCGACGTCTGCCGCTCCACTGGGCTGGCCATCCTGCCGGTGCGCTACACGGTGGTACCTGCCAGTTGCAACGTCGACCTTGGTGGCCTGTCGCCCGCAGTCGCCAGCGATATTGATGTCAGTGCGGCGGGATACACCTACGCGCTCAGAACGTTGCGCCAGGGTCTTCTGTACCTGTACTACGAGCAGGGTCCCTACGGTCCGGAGTACTGGGAGTGCTACGCCATCGCCGAAAACGGCACCCTGTGGCGCCAACCCACCGCCTACAGTGCGCGCGTGATCGCAGGCGGTGGCCTGCCCAGCTGTGGCCGCAGTGGCCACGATCCGATGCGCACGGAGTTCATCACCATCCAGCGCCCGCATCTATGCGGGACGGTCTGGCTGGCCTACTCCCAACACCCCTGGACGCCAGCGACGCTGGATCGCTATGGAGCTGACTCGGTCCTGCGCGCTGAGCGGATGCAGCCGATCGAGCCAGCCAGATGGATCACGTCGGCGAGAGCAGAAGGCGACCAAGCGCCATTGAAGGATGCCGCCGGGCTGGCCTCGATCATGGAATATCGATGGCTGGATAACCCCTCAGGCGATCCGCCAGACCTTCCGTACAGCAGCGCACTCCCGGGTGCCTCCAATCCGGACGGAGCGCTTCGCAAGGCGCGGCTGCAGGCGCATGGCACGCGTTACCCTTGGTCGCGGCGGGATTACCCTCGCAGCGACGGTGTCGACCCACGCCAGCAGCGCTTTGAACGCCTGAAGCAACACAGCAGCAACGGCCGCATCGGCAATGATCGCCAGGAGTACCCGCCCATGCTGCTGGGCTTGTGGGATGCGGTTGGCGTCGTGCACGAGCTCAGTGGTTACTGCAATGACCTGGTCGCCTGCATCAACCAGTTCAAGAGCGAGCGCGAGCTGGAAGTCAACGCTGTTGACCAGATCGAACAGATCTCGCGCTTGCTGGAGCTCAATGGTGCGGTAATGGCAGGGAACTACGCAGCACAGACGGTGCGTGAAGTGGAGCGTCAGCGCGGCCTCGGCAATCCCTCGCTTCCCTCATGGGATCCCAAGGTAAAGCTCTCCGAGGAGGAGAAGCGGGAACTCGCGCGGGAGTATGAGCGCCAGTTCCTGCCGCTCTATCTGAAGGACGCCCAGGACGCGTGGAACAACAAGTACTGGCCACTGATTGACGAGCCCCGTTTCACCGCGTTCAAGGGGAACATGGACGCAATGACGCAACAGGTACTCGACCGGCTGGGATCGAAGATGTCGGTGCTGGTTGCCTGGCTCCGCCATGATCTGCTGCTGGCGACGCTGGAAGACTTTGATGGCCAGTCTGCGGTGCAGGGAGTGTGGTTTGAAGAGATCATCACCGAGGCGATTGCAGTGCTTGGCATGCACGAGATCGGCCGTGCTTTGCTGACCGAACTGTCCCACGATATAGAAGTTACCGGAAGAAGATCCCTGCTCTGGCGAGTCATTGCGAAGAACGACGAAGAGTCTCGCGAGGAGTTGCAGCAGACACTCGAGGCGGCGCAGGTATGCGCCAACACAATTCTCGAAGCGGCCGGCGCAAGCTGGGCGGCATTTGTCGCAGGCACCGCGCATCTTAAGTCTTACTTGGCCCTTTACCGCAAGTTGGAGGCGGCGCAGAAAGAGGCCGCGCCCCCCACCGCCAGTGCCCGCATCCTTCGCGACAGTGGCGTCGATCGCTTCGTCACTACCGCAGGTGCCTACCTTCTGAATCGATTCCCGATGAAGGGCATCCAGGACACCGCCGGCAATGCGATGGTCCGGTTCGTGCTTCTGACGCGGGCGCTGATGGAGCGCGATGAGGCTATCAGCCTGGTGGCCGAAGGGCTGAGCAGTGGCCAGCACGGCAAGCGCTACTTCCTGGAGCGTATCCAGTTCTACCGAACCAAGGACAGTGCACTGCCGATGCAGTTCGCGCTTCGGGACCTGGAGCTGCATCACGGCGCGCTGGCGATGCGCAAGCGTTGGCAAGCTGCGGCAGAAAGCAGCCGGAACGTGGTGCGCCTGAATTCGCTGACCGGCGTGCTGGAAATGGTGAACTTCATCAATCTGGCAACCAAGGTCGACAAGGACACGCGCGACTACGCGACGTTATTGGCCTCTGGAATGTCGCTTGTGGCTGTGTATACCAGTGTGCATGAAACGTTAGCCAAGGAGTTCTTTGGGGCGGGCAGTGTCAGTGCCGTACGGATGAAGGCTGCCGGAAGTGTGATGGCGGGGGCGGGTAGTTCTATTGGGGCCCTTTACAGCCTCGCTGACGCTCTGAGCTCTTTTAGGAATGGCAAATACGCTCTGTCCACGGTGCTCTTGGTCAAAGGCGGGACAGTTGGGATAAGCGGGTCTGCTCAATTTTTGACGGCGCTTGCTTATTCATCTCCTGTAATCGAGCGGACTCTCGGAAAGAATGCGCTCACTCTAGGGCTGAGAGGACTGCAAGCTGGACTTGAGATCGCTGCCGGACGGGAGGGCGGAAGTATAGTCGCATCGCGAGCTATGAGGCGCGTTGGCGTATGGATTTTGCGATTGGGCGGATGGGAGTTGGCTCTAGCCCTACTGGTCATCGAGGTCCTGATCTGGGCGATCAGCCCAAAAGAATTGGAGAAATGGTGTGCGTCAAACTCATTTGGAAAGAGTGCTGGGAAGAGAGGAAGTAGCTTCTACGCAACAGCGCGGGAGCAACGGCTGGCGTTCGAGAAGGCTCTTGGCTCTGTGTCGATGAGGACGCAATGATTACTCAAGAGCAGGTGGGACTTGGGGGCAATGGCCCCCTCGAGACTGAGGTCGGTGTAGTCTCCGATCTTCGAGTTCAGCATGCTGTCAAGAATATATTCTGGCACGATGGTGATAGTGAAGGAATGGCAGCAACTGGTGCGTTCGCGGCTGCGCTAGGCCTCAGTGGACCAGCAGCGGGTATGGCGATGATGTCTGCGGAGGAAATGGCCGAGCCGGTCACTAAGGTCGAGTTCCAACTTGGTGATCTCGCCGTAGAAGGGCTTCTCTGGAACTGGCCATTCAGCGAAGGTGATCTTGTTCGAGTTGTCGGGACACGGGATAGCGAAGGAAAATTCTTTGCTATCTCTGTTCTTGATGAGCAGAAGAGGTTGATCGTCTCCTACCCGCACGTTAGTGCTGGCTCGATAGCGCATTGGATTGTCGTGCTGAAACTATCACTAATTATATCGATTCCTTGGTGGGGACTTATAATAGGGTGGTTTGCCTGGATGACCTCCGCGCCATTTCATTTCTTTGCGCGTTCGTACTTGATTGGTGTTCTCGTATTCTGCGTAATTGGGTATCGAATTGGCCGTAGATTTGTCAGTTACGCCAGAATGGCGGATTCAGTTTTTTCTACGCTTGGATGGAAGGGGGCGAGGCGAATGAATCTTCGTAGAGTGACTAATAGGAAGCGACAGCCGGGCGACCATCCCGCCCTAGGCGATACCTATTTCAGATATTGAATGGTGCTTGTCAGTGTAGGGGCGATGACCGGCAGGTAGTCGACCGGCTGGTACCCAAGATGCGTGAGCTGGTTGCCTGGCTCCGCCACGATCTGCTGCTGGCGACGTTGGAGGACTTTGATGGCCAGTCTGCGGTGCAGGGAGTGTGGTTCGAGGAGATCATCGCCGACGCCATCGCGGTGCTTGGCATGCACGAGATCGGCCGAACGCTGTTGACTGAGCTGGCTGGCGATCTGGCTGTGACTGGAAGATCGTCGTTGTTGTGGCGAGTCATTGCGCAGAACCAGGACGCTGCCCGGCAGGAGCTGCAGCAGACGCTCAAGGCGGCTGAGGCTGGGGCCAATACCGTTCTGTCTGCTGCAGGTGCGAGCTGGGTGGCCTTTGTGTCCGGGACGGCGCATCTGAAGACCTTCATCTCCAACTATCGCAAGCTGGAGACGGCGCAGAAAGAGGCCGCGCCCCCCACCGCCAGTGCGCGCATCCTTCGTGACAGTGGCGTTGATCGCTTCGTCACCACCGCCGGCGCATTCCTGCTGAATCGATTCCCGATGAAGGGCATCCAGGACACTGTCGGCAATGCCATGGTCCGCGTTGTGCTCCTGACGCGGGCATTGATGGAGCGCGACGAGGCGATCAGCCTGGTGGCCGAAGAGCTGAGCAGCGGCCAACAGGGCAAGCGCTACTTCCTGGAGCGTATCCAGTTCTATCGCAAGAAGGGTAGTGCACTGCCGATGCAGTTCGCGCTCCGCGATCTGGAGCTGCACCATGGCGCACTGGCGATGCGCAAGCGTTGGCAGGCAGCGGCGGAAAGCAGCCGTAATGTCGTCGGTCTGAACTCCCTCACGGGCGTGTTGGAGATGGTGAACTTCATCCATCTGGCAACCAAGGTCGATAAGGACACGCGCGACTATGTGACGTTATTGGCGTCCGGTATGTCGCTTTTGGCTGTGTATACCAGTGTGCATGAAACGGTAGCCAAGGACTTCTTTGGGGCGGGCAGTGTCAGTGCCATTCGGATGAAGGTTGCCGGCAGTGTGCTGGCGGGAGCGGGTAGTTTTATTGGGGCGTACTACAGCTATTTAGACGCGGAAGCTGCGGACAGGCAGCAAGAGCTTGCTGCCGACATACTTTTGAGTACTAAAGCGTTCGTGACGGCGTCTGCGGGCGGAGCGCAGTTCCTGACCGCACTCGCCTACTCATCTCCGATCATCGAGCGCAGTCTGGGGCGCAATTCATTGACTTTGGGCCTCAGAGGGATGAAAGCAGGGCTTGAAGCGGCAGCGGCGACGGAGGGGGGGAGTGTCGTTGCGTCGCAGGCAATGAAACGACTTGGTGTGTGGATTCTGCGATTGGGTGGCTGGCAAGTTGCTTTAGCTCTTCTTGTCATTGAAGTCTTGATATGGGTCATCAGTCCGAACGATCTGGAAAAGTGGTGTATTAACAATGCATTTGGGAAAAATTCGGGTCGTGGAAAAGGTGAGCGCACTTTTGGTGGTAAGCCCTATTTAACACCGCGAGAGCAGAGGCAGGCGTTTGACAAGGCTATCGGCTCGGTTACTTTGAGGGTGCGATGAAAACTGAGATCGATGTGTCATTCGAGAAGAGGTCGCTTGATATCGAAGCGGGCATCATCTCCGATCTGCGCGTCAAGCACGTTGTGGAAAATGTATTCTGGCGAGAGAGTGATCCATCAGGTATCGCGGCTACTGGCGCCATTGCCGCCGCACTGGGGCTGAGCGGCCCTGCAGCTGGGATGGCGATGATGTCTGCTGAAGAGATGGCTGAGCCGGTTACCAAGGTCGAGTTCCGACTTGGCGAAACTAAAGTGGAAAGGTTGCTTTGGAACTGGCCATTCGGTGAAGGGGACCGAGTAAAGGTCGTGGGAAAGAGGGGCGAAGATGGGAAATTCTTTGCTCTGTCAGTTCTGGACGAGAATAAGCGGCTGATTGTGTCATACCCCCATGTCAGCTCTGGAAGTTGGGCGCATTGGATTGGTGTCATGAAGTACACGCTGATGTTCTCACTGCCAAGTGCTGCGCTATACGTTCTGGTTGCCGGCTTTGGTTCGATTAATGAAGGTCCCTGGGACTGGTATTCTCTGAAAAGATTTTTTTACATATTTCTTAGTTGCGTTTCTGTCTCGTGCTTCATTGGGGTTAGGATTGGTTCTCGCTTCACGCGTTATGCAAGGATGGCTGATGCAATCTTCAAATCTCTTGGTTGGGTCAATGGTAAATATATAAATCTAAGGCGTATCACGAAGTTGAATAAGAGTGTGGATGACCATCCTGCTTTGGGTGATACGTACTTCAGGTACTGACTTGAACTGAGTTGTGGTAACCAGGAGTGGTTGTCCGTTATGGCTGCCAAAAGCCGTCAGTATGAGCTTTCAGTTTGCCTGCTCCGCAAGTTGGAGGCGGCGCAGAAGGAGGCCGCGCCCCCCACCGCCAGTGCCCGCATCCTTCGCGACAGTGGCGTTGATCGCTTCGTCGCTACCGCAGGTGCCTACCTTCTGAATCGATTCCCGATGAAGGGCATCCAGGACACCGCCGGCAATGCCATGGTCCGGTTCGTGCTTCTGACACGGGCGTTGATGGAGCGCGATGAGGCCATCAGCCTGGTGGCTGAAGAACTGAGCAGCGGCCAGCAGGGCAAGCGCTATTTCCTGGAGCGCATCCAGTTCTATCGCAAGAAGGGGAGTGCACTGCCGATGCAGTTCGCGCTTCGAGATCTGGAGCTGCACCATGGCGCGCTGGCGATGCGCAAGCGTTGGCAGGCAGCGGCGGAAAGCAGCCGCAATGTCGTCCGTTTGAATTCCCTTACGGGCGTGTTGGAGATGGTGAATTTCATCCATCTGGCAACCAAGGTGGATAAGGATACGCGTGACTACGCAACGTTACTGGCGTCCGGCATGTCGCTTGTGGCTGTGTATACCAGTGTGCATGAAACGGTAGCCAGGGAGTTCTATGGGGCGGGTAGTGTCAGTGCTATTCGGATGAAGGTTGCCGGCAGTGTGCTGGCGGGAGCGGGTAGTTTTATTGGGGCAGCCTACAGCTTGTCGGACGCGGAACAAGCCTATGCGTATCCAAACAAGATGGCGCTCGTAGCGCATCTTGCCAAGGCCCTGACGCTGGCGACGGTCGGATCATCTCAATTCCTAACCGCGCTCGCCTACTCATCCCCTGTAATCGAGCGCAGTATTGGGCGGAATTCGTTGACCTTGGCGCTGAGAGGACTGAGGGCTGGGCTTGAGGCGGCGGCCACGGAGGGTGGGAATGTCGTTGCATCGCAGGCGATGAAGCGAGTCGGTGTGTGGATGCTGCGATTGGCAGGATGGGAGGTTGCATTGGTTCTGCTCGGCATTGAAATATTTGTATGGGCCATTAGCCCTAATGACTTGGAGACGTGGTGCATGACAAATGCGTTCGGAAATAAGGGAAACAAGGCTTTAGGAGTAAATCTCTTGTCTAGCAAAAGCTATGTAACTTCACTAGAGCAGCAACTGGCTTTTGAAAAGGCTATCGGCTCAGTTTCCGTGAGGCCGTAGTGAGTATCGAACTCCAAGTAAACCCTGCCGAACATGGGTCGCTCGATACTCACGCTGGCATCATCACTGACTTGAAAGTTCAGCATGTAGTGCAGAACGTCTTCTGGCGGAGAGGAGACCGTGAGGGGATGGCGGCGACTGGCAGCATTGCGGCAGCGTTTGGGCTCAGCGGTCCGGCCGCAAGTATGGCGATGATGTCCGCTGAGGAAATGGAGGAGCGGGTTGCGTGGGTTGAGTTTCGGCTCGGCGCAATCAAAGTAAAGGCAATGCTTTGGAACTGGCCATTTCTGGAGGGCGACAATGTCCGAGTGGTTGGTCGACATGAGGACGACGGAAATTTCTTCGCCCTTTCAGTTCTGAAAGAACAGAGTAGGCTGATTGTGTCTTATCCGCACGTGAGTGCGGGTACGTGGGCTCATTGGATGACGGTGGCAAAATATTCCCTGATGTTCTCAGTGCCTTGGTGCGCACTTGTTATCGGATTCTTTTGGCTGGTTCAGCTTAAGGATAGTATTGGCAGGAATGAAGGCGGAAGTGCGTTGGTAGCTCAGGCCTATTTGGTCTGCGTTTTGCTCTTCTGCTTCATCGGATACAGAATGGGGCGGCGTTTCACTCGGTTCGCAAAGATGGCTGATGCAATATTCCAGACGCTTGGTTGGCCCAACGCAAAGCGGATCAATCTGCGGCGGATCACCAAGCAGAAGCGGCAGCCAAGCGACCATCTTGCCTTGGGCGATACCTACTTCAGGTACTGACAGCAGCGTCTAGCATCACGCTTCCCCAGTAGATAGCACGCCCCTATTGCGCCGCCGCAATGGCTTTCACCCGCGGCTTTGGCCAGGCTAGTGGATCCGTTTCGATGAGGCCGAAATGAAAATCGAAGCTGATGTTTCGCCGGGGAAGGGGTCGCTTGACATCCAAGCCGGCATCATCTCCGATCTTCGGGTCAGGCACGTTGTGGAGAATGTATTCTGGAGAGAAGGTGATCGTTCAAGCATCGCGGCGACTGGTGCCGTTGCTGCTGCGCTGGGGTTAAGTGGCCCGGCTGCTGGAATGGCGATGATGTCCGCTGAGGAGATGACTGAGCCAGTTACCAGAGTGGAGTTCCGGCTTGGCGAAACCCAAGTGGAAGGATTGCTTTGGAACTGGCCATTCAGTGAAGGTGATCGAGTGAAGATCGTTGGAAGCAGGATGGAAGATGGAAAATTCTTTGCTCTGTCAGTACTGGATGAAGATAAGAGAATGATTGTTTCTTATCCCCATGTCAGCTCTGGGAGCTGGGCGCACTGGATCGGTGTCATGAAGTACACACTGATGTTCTCATTGCCAAGTGCTGCGCTATATGTCCTGGTTACCGTCCTTGGATCACTTGATGAAATGCCTTGGGACTGGTCATCATTGAAAAAAATGCTATACATATTTGCTGGCTGCATCTCAGTCTCTTGTTTCATTGGAATTCGGAACGGCTCTCGATTCACGCGTTATGCAAGGATGGCTGACTCAATTTTCCAATCTCTTGGTTGGGTCAATGGTAAATATATGAATTTAAGGAATATCACGAAGTTGAATAGGAGTGCGGATGACCATCCTGCTTTGGGTGATACGTACTTCAGGTACTGACTTGAACTGAGTTGTGGTAACCAGGAGTGATTGTCCGTTATGGCTGCCAAGCGCCGTCAGTATGAGTTTTCAGTTTGCCTGCTCCGCAAGCTGGAGCCGACGCAAAAAGAGGCCGCGCCCTCCACCGCCAGTGCCCGCATCCTTCGCGACCGTGGCGTTGATCGCTTCGTCACTACCGCAAGTGCTTACCTTCTGAATCGATTCCCGGTGAAGGGCATCTAGGACACTGTCGGCAATGCCATGGTCCGCGTTGTGCTCCTGACGCGGGCATTGATGGAGCGCGACGAGGCGATCAACCTGGTGGCCGAAGAGCTGAGCAGCGGCCAGCAGGGCAAGCGCTATTTCCTGGAGCGCATCCAGTTCTATCGCAAGAAGGGTAGTGCACTGCCGATGCAGTTCGCGCTCCGCGATCTGGAGCTGCACCATGGTGCACCGGCAATGCGCAAGCGCTGGCAGGCTGCGGCGGAAAGCAGCCGGAATGTCGTCGGTCTGAATTCCCTTACGGGCGTGCTGGAGATGGTGAACTTCATCCATCTGGCAACAAAGGTCGATAAGGACACGCGCGACTATGCGACGTTATTGGCGTCTGGCATGTCGCTTTTGGCTGTGTATGCCAGTGTGCATGAAACGGTAGCCAAGGAGTTCTTTGGGGCGAGCAGTGTCAGTGCCATTCGGATGAAGGTTGCCGGCAGTGTGTTGGCGGGAGCGGGTAGCTTTATTGGGGCGGCTTACAGTTTTGCGGATGCAACGGTTGCGCTCGAAAGAAAAAGCTATGCGACCTACGTCTTGCTCAATATTCGCGGAGTCACGGGGGGGCGCTGTAGGCAGTGCGCAGTTCCTGACTGCGCTTGCCTACTCGGCCCCTGTGATTGAGCGAACGTTTGGACGTAACTCACTGAGCTTGGGTCTAAGGGGATTGAGAGCCGGACTTGAAGCGGCAGCTGCTGTGGACGGTGCGGAAGTAGTTGCATCGCAAGCAATGAAACGCGTTGGCGTGTGGGTACTACGACTGAGTGGGTGGCAGGTCGGCTTGGCACTTCCAGCTGCAGAGGTGCTTATCTGGGCTCTTAGTTCTAATGATCTGGAGAAGTGGGCCAGAAGCAGTGCTTTTGGGGGAAATTCTGATGGCGGAATCGGTAAAGGTAACTCAAACGAGAAGCGCTTCACCGCAGCCGAAGATCAGCAGATTGCCTTCTACAAGGCCATTGGCTCAGTGTCTGTGAGGTCGCGATGACCGCTAAAGTGAAGGCAATACAAAGCGCGTGCGCGCCCTTCGATACTGAAGTCGGCGTGATTTCCAATTTGCGAATCAAGCGTAGTGTAGAAAATGTTTTCTGGCGTAGTGGCGATCGCGAGGGTATGGCCGCCACTGGAGCCTTTGCTGCTGCACTCGGTCTCGTGGTCCTGCGGCCAGCATGGCGATGATGTCCTCCGAGGAGATGGAGGAGCCAGTTGTCCGGGTTGAGTTCCGACTAGACGATTTGATCGTGAAAGGCCTGCTCTGGAACTGGCCCTACAAGGAAGGAGATCTCGTGAGAGTGGTCGGAAGCCGAAACCCGGACGGAGTATTTATCGCGTTCTCGGTATTGGATGAGCGCAAGAGATTGATTGTCTCCTACCCACACGTCAGTGCTGGCAGTCGCGCTCACTGGATCTCGGTCTGGAAGTACACGTCATTGATTTCGTTGCCGAGATGCACATTGTTTACCGTAGGTATTGGCCTGAATTCTCTAGGCATCCTGGAGAAGGATGGTTGTTGTTGAAGTTGCTGCTTTGCATATTTGCTGGGCTCCTGCTCATCGCTGCCACTGTTGGGATCAGTATTGGCTATCGATTTCACCGGTTTGCCCGGCTTGCTGACGGCATATTTGGGTCGCTTGGCTGGGGTGACAGTAAGAATGTCAATCTAAGGCGGATTACAAAGCTCAGAAAAAGCCCGAGTGATCCTGCTGCGCTTGGTGATACCTATTTCAGATACTGAGAATCTCTTGATGAATTCGATGGCGGATACGCGCCGGTCAGCGTGTGGCATTTCCCAGGTGGATTTGCAGTGAATCGTAAACGTAAGCCGGGCTCGACCGGCAAGGTGCTGTTCGAGACGGAAACCGGCATCATCTCCAATCTGCGCGTCAGACATGTGGTGCAGAACGTATTCTGGCGCGACGGGGATCGCGAAAAGATGTCGGCCACGGGCGCCGCTGCCGCCGCGCTGGGCCTTAGCGGGCCCGCCGCTGGCATGGCGATCATGTCCAATGAGGAAACGGAAGAACCAGCGACGAGGGTGGAGTTTCGATTCGGCGAAATGCTGGTGAAGGGGTTATTCTGGAATTGGCCCTTCAAAGAGGGCGACTCCGTGCGGGTGGTCGGGCGTCGGGGCAAGGTGGGGAACTTCATTGCCTTGTCCGTGCTCGATGAGCAAAGAAGACTCATCGTTTCTTATCCGTATGTCAGTTCAGGCAGCTGGGCTCACTGGATCGCGGTGGCCAAGTACTCGCTGGCGCTATCTGTTCCCTTGTACATGATCCAGATCGGATTTTTCGTGCTCGATGCTCTCACGGGAGACGGACTGGCACCCTTGGAGATGATCGCGGACGCATACTTGATATGGTTTGCCTCTACCTTGGATACAGAATTGGCCGTCATTTCACGCGGTTCGCAAAGATGGCCGATGCGATATTCGGAACGCTCGGTTGGCCCAACGCAAAGCGCATCAATCTGCGGCGGATCACCAAGCAGAAGCGACAGCCGGGCGACAGCCCCGCCTTGGGCGATACCTATTTCAAGTACTGACCATCAGCAGCTGACACCGCGCCTTCCTAGCAGTCCGCATATCCCTATCGCGCCGCCGCAATCGCCTTCACCCGCGCCTTGGCCAGCGCTTCACCAATCGCCGGGCCTTTCAGGTGCGTCGTATCCAAATCCCGCGCCTGTACCGACAGCGCCGCCTGGTGCAGGCGCTTGAGCGTTTCGCCCTGCGGGTAATCGCCTTCTTCAAAGCCCAGCCGGCCGCGCTTGTCGGCCTCGCAGCACAGGGCGATGCGGGCCACGCGCTCGGGGCGGCGCAGTGCATCGCAGCGGCCCAGCAACTCCAGCACGGTGGCATCGCGTAGCTCATCGATGCGGTGCACGTTCAAGTGCTCGCGGCAGACCGCTTCGGCCAGCTGCTGGTGCTCGGTGGGAATCTTCAGGCGCGCGCACAGCGCCTTGAGCGGCTTCAGGCCACGCTGCTCATGCATGATGTGGCGCGGCCATTCGTCCGGCGGGGTCAGACCCTTGCCGAGGTCGTGGGTGAGCGCGGCGAAGCCGACCAGGTCATCCCCCGGCGCCAGTTTCGCGGCCATGTCGCTGACCATTTCCTGGTGAATGCCGGTATCCACTTCCGGGTGGAACTCCGCGCGTTGCGGCACGCCGTACAGTGCTTCCAGCTCGGGCAGGATCGGGCCCAGCGCATGCGCATCGTGCAACGTGCGCAGGAAGGCGGACGGGCGTTTGCAGGCCAGCGCCTTACGCAGTTCCTGCCACACGCGCTCCGGTACCAATGCATCCAGCTCGCCGCTGGCGGCCACCTCGCGCATCAGCGCCATGGTTTCCGGCGCGACGGTGAAACCCAACGGTGCGAAGCGCGCCATGAAGCGTGCCGCGCGCAGCACACGCAGCGGATCTTCGACGAAGGCGGGGCCGACGTGGCGCAGCACGCGCTGTTCAAGATCACGCACGCCGCCATAAGGGTCGACCAACGCGCCGGTGTCCTCGTCGCAGGCAATGGCGTTGATGGTGAAGTCGCGGCGCTGCAGGTCCTCTTCCAGCGTCACCGCCGGATCGGCGTCGACCACGAAGCCGCGATAGCCGCGGCCGGATTTGCGCTCGGTGCGTGCCAGCGCGTATTCCTCGCCGGTCTGCGGGTGCAGGAACACCGGGAAATCGCGGCCCACGGCGGTGTAGCCCTGCGCTTCCATCTGCGCGGGCGTGGCGCCGACCACCACCCAGTCACGGTCGCCGGCGGGGCGCTGCAGCAGGCGGTCGCGCACGGCGCCGCCGACAAGATAGATCTTCATGGGGCGATGATCGCATGG
>NZ_JAOEDV010000099.1:0-14910 GCF_029837545.1 Stenotrophomonas sp. GD04024
ATGAGAGAATTAGTGGTAAAAGACAATGCCTTAATCAATGCAAGCTATAACTTAGATTTAGTAGAACAACGTTTAATTTTATTGGCCATTGTTGAGGCAAGAGAAAGCGGGAAAGGTATTAATGCGAATGATCCCCTTGAAGTACATGCAGAAGGCTATATCAATCAATTTGGCGTACATCGCAATACGGCTTATCAAGCATTAAAAGATGCCTGTAATGATTTATTTGCAAGACAATTTAGCTATCAAAAAATAAATGAACGAGGGAATATTGAGAACTATAGATCCCGTTGGGTTAGTGAAATTGGATATGTAGATAATGAAGCAGTGGTTAAACTTATCTTTGCCCCAGCCATAGTTCCCTTAATTACACGCTTAGAAGAGCATTTCACTAAATACGAATTGCAGCAAGTTAGTAATCTCAGCAGTGCTTATGCTGTTCGCTTATATGAATTATTAATTGCTTGGAGAAGTACTGGCTCTACTCCTGTTATAGAGCTAAGTGATTTCCGTCAAAGAATTGGCGTACTCGATACAGAGTACAAGCGTATGGAACGCTTTAAAACTAGTGTACTTGAGCTTGCTATTAAACAAATTAACGAACATACAGATATCACTGTGAAGTATGAGCAACACAAAAGAGGTCGATCAATTTCAGGATTCTCTTTTACTTTTAAACAGAAAAAGAAGGACAACCCACCGATAGAAAGAGATCCGAATACGTTAGATCTCTTTACAAAGATGACTGATGCACAACGCCATATGTTTGCAAATAAACTTTCTGAACTTCCTGAAATGGGTCGTTATTCCCAGGGAACTGAAAGCTATCCGCAATTTGCTGTTCGTATTGCTGAGATGCTGCAAGACCCTGACCGAATAAAAGAACTATACCCATACCTAAAAAAAGTGGGATATATGCCATCAAATAAAAAGGACACCGTAAATGGCTAAGTTATCACTAAGTGAAGTATCTAAAAAATTCCATGTGGATAGATCAACCATTTACAGAGCTGTACGTAATGGACGTTTATCACGCTCCAGTGATGGACAATTCGATCTAGCAGAGGTCATCCGATGCTTTGGAGAACCTGAGCAAACATCTCAAAAAATTGAATCATCTAGGCAAGAAGGTGATGAATCTACAAAAAAACTTATTGCCCATTTAGAAAATGAAGTCAAAAAATACCAAGAACGTGAAGAACGGTTAATGCAACAAATTGACCGTATGCAAACACTCATTGAGCTGAAAAGTGTTGCACCTGCCACAGCATTACCACAACAAGATGCTACGGCATGCGACACCGACATGCCACAGCATGCGACAACACAACAAGACAATGATAATAAAAAGAATAATGAATTCAATATTGCAGAAAATGTGGCAGTGCCACAGCAAGAAACTACGGCATACCACACCCAAACGCTACAGCATGCCACGTTGCAAAATGTGGCAGTGCCACAACACAAAAAGCGTGGCTTATTTGGCCGTGTGCTGAATGCTGTGTTTGATCATGACTGAGCAATCAAGGGAGAGAGATCATGCCAAAATTGAAAGACATTGCCCTGGGCATTATTGTGGCCCCACTGTTAATCCCAATCATGCTGGTTGCATCGTACCAGGATAAAAAGGCACTCAAAAAAGAGCTGAATGAACGCCAAAAAGAAAAAGACCAGGCATCCTGATTATTCAATTAACCTAAACAAAGTTGTGAAACATTGATCAAATAATAGGCGTGGAACGTGAAAAATCATAAAAAAAACCCACCTTGGGGAAGATGGGCTATCAACTAGAAACTACAGCATTGATTTCTATAGATAATTATAACGCATTTCGTATAAGGTGTATTATGTTAATTTTAAAACCTCTAAATAATTTATTGCTTTCGAGTCGCTAACCAACACAAGACTGCTCCTGTTGTCACCATTGCAACACCTTGCCAAAAGATGAAAGATAAGGAAGTACTTAGAAGTAATGCCGCAAAAAAAGCAGATAACACAGGAGTAAAATAAGAAGCGCCAGCCATTAATGTCATGTTCCCTGAAATAATTCCAATATTCCAAGCACCATATCCCAAACCTAAAGCACCAGCCGCCATAATCAGAGTGACTGTATTGTCATAAGTAAAATTAATAGCTGACCCACTCATGAAAAAGTATTTTATCCATAGTACAACTGCAACCAGGGCAAAAAATATAGTGACTAGATTTTTACCCTGAGACGTTTTTACTGTCACAGAACAATATGCAGCCCACAAAATAGCAGCAGCAAAAGCTAAACCATAACTAAGAGGATTAGCTTTTAAATTAGTCAATATCTGAAAAAAATCAAATCCAGTATTTCCTCCTAATACCCAACAAATTCCAACTAAAGCGAATATGCAGCCAGGAATAATTAAAATATTGGCCTTAACGTTGTTAAAAATAATTGCGAATAGTAGAGTAAATGTTGGCCATAGATAATTAATCATGCCAACTTCGATTGCTTGTCTACTGTTTTGCGCATAGCCAATAGAAAGGGCAAAACATAATTCATAAGCAACAAATAAAAGGCTTCCCCACCATAAATAGGATTTTGGGATGGTAGAAAACTTAGGCATACCAATCATGAAAACTAAAATTATGGATGCGACACTGTAAATTAGAGCAGCACCAGCTACAGCTCCAAAGCTCTCACTAACACTCCGCATTAAGCCTACATTTGTACTCCAAAATATGACAGCTGTAAGACCAATTAAAGTCGATATATTTCTATTGAGTGCAGGGAGAGCATTTAAAAGCATAACCTATTCCTTTTAAGCCTTAGCATTGATTAAACGATGTGATTTCCTTTCTAGTAAAGCCATACTTGCAAAAATTGCAACTATAACTAATAAGACACTAGGTGCTAAGGTATTAGCTGTTTGTTGAATTAACCAGGTTGCAACGAAAGGAACTGTTCCACCTAACAGTGCATTAGCAGTATTAAAACTAAAGGCAAAACCGGTATAGCGCACTTGTATAGGGAATTGTTCTGTTAAATATGCAGGTAAGCTACCATCGTTCATTGCTAGTAATGTGCAAAACACGAGCTGAATGATTACCATTTCAACAAAACTGGCGGTTGAAAGTAAGTAAAACAAGGGTACAGTCAGTGCGATAAAGCTTAGACTTGCCCAAAGCAACATTTTCTTACGCCCAATTCGGTCTGAATATTTGCCCATCAAAAAAACTATAGCAATATAAAATAGCAATGAAATTGACCCTGATATAAAGGCTTGCGTTTTATTTACACCCAACTCTGTAGCTAAATAATTTGGCATATAACTAAAAATAAGATAGAACGCGGTAGCATTTAAAGATGCAACTGCAAATGCTTTAAAAAGTGCTGGTTGATACTGGGTAAATAAGGCTTTGATTGGAAAATTTTCTTTGTTGCTATTTTTTTGATGTTCTAAAAACTCTGGAGTTTCTTCTAACTTTACACGGATATAATACCCGATTAAACCTAATGGTGCTGCCAATAAAAATGGAATTCTCCAACCATATTCGTGTAAAAACTCCTCTGACATGAACGCGAACATCGCCGCTGCCATTAAAGAGCCGAGTAGTAAACCCGTTGCAGTACTTGCAGGAACTAAACTGGTATAAAGTCCTCTTTTTTCCTTAGGGGCGTATTCTGCAAGAAAATTTGCTGCACCAGCATATTCACCTGAAGCAGAGAAGCCTTGGATCATCCGGAATATTAGTAACATAATCGGTGCAAAAATACCGATACTTTGATAATTTGGTAACAGTGCAATACATAGCGTAGCCAGTGTCATTAATATAATCGACCAAGATAGTGCATTTTTTCGACCAAATTTATCCCCAACATGTCCCCAAAAAATACCCCCTAATGGACGAAAAATAAATGAGATTGCAAAGATCGCATATGTAGCCATTAATGCGGTTAAAGGATCACTTTTCGGAAAAAAAACCACTGCAATCACTGTTGCCAAAAAACCATATGCAGCATAATCAAACCACTCTACAAAATTACCAATAAAACTGGCGCTAGCAACACGCCTTAGCGTATTTTTTTGCTCTATTTGATGGTTGTTTTTCATTCTATTTACTCCTAATTAAATAGGCACTCATTTTCAGAGTGCCTATTTAAAATCTTTTTATTTGATAATGTTATGTTCTGGACCATATGGAAATTTGGTAATATTTTCATTTCCTGATTCTGTAACGACCAAGATATCATGTTCACGGTAACCACCAGCCCCAGCCATACCTTGCGGAATCATAATCATAGGTTCCATTGAAATCACCATGCCTGGTTCTATCACCGTATCAATATCTTCACGTAATTCTAAACCAGCTTCACGACCGTAATAATGTGATAACACACCAAAGGAATGTCCATAACCAAATGTGCGGTACTGCAATAAACCTTCTTCATAGAAAATTTCATTTAACTCTTTAGCAATATCACTGCAACGTGCACCTGGGCGAATGAGTTTTAAGCCAGCTTCATGCACCTTGACATTCGCTTCCCAAATACGTAATGAAGCGTCATCACAGTGATCAAAGAATTGGGTACGCTCTAAAGCTGTATAATAACCAGCAATCATAGAAAAGCAGTTTAAACTTAAAATGTCGCCTTTTTGGACTTGGCGGGTTGTAACAGGATTATGTGCACCATCCGTATTAATGCCGGATTGAAACCAAGTCCACGTATCCATGAGTTCAGAGTTTGGAAAACGTTTGGCAATTTCGCGTACCATGGATTGAGTAGAGGCTAAAGCTACTTCATGCTCTGGCACACCTTCACGAATCGCTGCAGTCACTGCAAAACCACCAATATCACATACTGCAGCACCTTGGGTGATATGTGCAATTTCTTCAGCAGATTTAATCATGCGTAGCTTCATGCATGCGGCACTAATATCGACAAACTGCACATTCGGTAAAACTGCTTTTAACTTGTTTAAACGTTCTACAGGTAAATGATCAAACTCAATTCCTACACGGCCTTTATTTGGAATTTCTTGTGCAACCGCTTTAAAATAGTTATCACGCTGCCAGTCGGTATAAACCACGTTATAGTCACCAACCGTACGACGCCAAGGTTGCCCAGCATCAATATTTGCTGAAATTGTCACCACTTTTTCTGGGCCAACCACCAGACCGTAGAAACGCCCAAATGAACAATATATAAAGTCCGCATAATAGTTAATGTTATGGATTGAACTAAATAGAATATGGTCAATTTCTAGCTCTTCCATGAGTTGGCGTAACTTGCTTTGTCTATTTTGATATTCAGATAATGAAAATGTTGCAGAAACTTTTTCACCATTTTCAATGGTTAATAATGATGGTAGTTGTGAAGCAGCAAAATTATTTACTAAAGTATTCATATATGTGCCTAGATCAATGTGATGTAACCAATCACCTCAGCTTATGCAGAATATGAATAGAGATTTTTGCTAAAAGCGTCAAAAAGTTGTCAAAAACCGACAAGACTAAAAAAACACTAATGAGCAAAATCCAGGATGTTACGTTCAAATTTGGGGGAATAGTTAAAAAAAGCTTTATAGGCTTTAGTAAAACTAGATACATTACAAAAACCACATGCCAAAGCAATATTTGAAATGTTTAACGTAGACTGTTTAAGTAGATTCTGTGCATAGGTAAGTCTTAGTTTTAAATAATATTCTTTTGGGGCCAATTGTAGATTCATTTTAAACAAGCGCTCTAAAGTACGCGGTTGAATTTTTACATGCTGTGCAATTTCAGCAATAGTTAAAGGCTCATTAATATTATTTTCCATTAAGCGCAATACTTCTTGAATCGGAAAATCAAGTTTTTTCTTATGTTCAGCAATGGGTTGATGTTGAATTTCATTGCTCTCACGTACTTGATGAACAATAAATTGTTCACAGATTCTTTTAGCAATATTTGGATAGTGTATTTCAACAAGTGCCAAGCCTAAATCAATCGCGGCAAGCCCACCAGAACAGGTAAAACGATTCGCATCAATGGTAAAAATATGTGGGGTAAACTGTACTAATGGAAATTCTTCTTGTGCAGCTAAGGTATTTTCCCAATGAAGACTAGCACGAAAGCCATTTAGTAAATCGGCTTTCGCTAATACATAAGCGCCTGTACATAAACCACCTAAAGCAATTTTTTGTTGATCTAACCTATATAAAAAATTCTTTAAGCGTACTGTCATATTTTTATAAAGTTGAAAACCACCACAAATAAAAACTATATCCATGTTCAGTAAATGTGACAAAACACAGGTATGTTGTATTTGAAGACCATTGCTTGCGCAGCTATGATGACCATCTAAACCTGTTACATTCCATTGGTATAAATTGTCTTCTGTAACATAATTAGCCATACGCAAGACTTCAACCATGTTTGAGAAAGCAATCATTGAAAAGTTATCGAGTAATAAAAAACCAATACGCTTAGAGTTTTGCAACATAAGAATTAATTTACTTCATTTCTTTCATATTTTTAGTAAGCAAGTTTAAGACCACAATTTCGATTCTTTAAAAATTTAAATTTTCCACCAAATAACTATCCATTTAACATAATGGCCGTTATACGAAGTCGACTTGTAATGCAATTTGCATTACAGTACTCCTAGTACATTAAATAACTGGGAGATATGATGGCTACTGTTAACTTCAGGGTCGATGAAGCCCTTAAAGAAAAATCCTATTCCATCCTTAAAGAACAAGGTATTGCACCTACAGATTTCTTTACTAGTATTCTTGAGTATGTTGCTACGACTGGGAAACTACCTGTCAAAAAAGCTTTGCTTTCAGAAGAAGACGAAGAATTATTAGCTCTTGTCCGTAAGCGCATTAATGACCCTAAAGAGATGTTTGAGGAAGTCACATTAGATGACTTATAAGCTTTTACGTCACAAGGACTTTACAGCAGAATGGGAAAGACTCCCTGTTGCTATACGAGATCAATTTAAGAAGAAACTAGCCAAAGTCATAGAG
Organism: Stenotrophomonas sp. GD04024; assembly: GCF_029837545.1. Classification (NCBI taxonomy): domain Bacteria; kingdom Pseudomonadati; phylum Pseudomonadota; class Gammaproteobacteria; order Lysobacterales; family Lysobacteraceae; genus Stenotrophomonas; species Stenotrophomonas sp. GD04024. The sequence goes on from NZ_JAOEDV010000099.1 coordinate 6,987, forward strand.
CAGCCACATATTCCAAAGAATATGCTTAGAGGCGATCTTGCAGGTTGCTATAAAATTAAATTATTAAAAGCTGGTGTCAGACTTGTCTATCAAGTTAAAGATGATCAGGTAGTTATCTTGCTCATCACAGTCGGGAAACGAGCTGATAGCATAGTTTATGACGAAGCTAAAAAGCGCATTAAAGACTAAAAATGGGAGCTTATAGCTCCCATTTTTGCATTCGTATAAGGTGTATTATGTTAATTGTAGGAAATCTTCAAAAAACTATTAGATGCTATTTAAGCAAAACAGTTTTCAATTCGAAATACATTCAGATTAATAAGTGGTTGAAGTGCAATTTGTAGCATAACCATAATTATAACAATTTGTATTCGTTGTCTTAGGTGCTGAATTTTTTAAACTTTCATTCAGATTTGCCCAAGCTTGACGATTAGCTTCTTGTTGTCTGTAATAATTTTCAACTTGCTGACTATCTGCTGGTGTAACAACTTGTCCAGTTGCTATTCCCTTGTGATAACAGTAAAGAGTATCTGGATCATCATAGGAATATGAATATTTTTCACACTGCGTGGGTAGATAATATAATTTTCCGTTATGTCCAGCTGTTTGGTATCCTACAGTAGAACAACCGGTTAAGATTGCAGAACCAAGTAATAAATAAAAAAATTTCATTTTTCCCCCTTGAATTAAAAGTATCAAGCTTCTTAGCTATAACTAAATTTAATAATATCTTATACAATTTCTATATTGATATTTAATTTTATAAATTTTTTATTAAGGAATAAATGTGAGAAAACTAACTCTAACACTTGGCTTATTAATCAGTTTACAAAGTAACGCATCTGATTTGAGAGAATTTTGTGATTATATTGAAGGGGCTATCATTATTTCCTCTGATACTGAGAAAAAATATTTAGGAAAAATATCTTCATCTTATGACAGCGATTCTATTTTTAACGAATATGGTAAGTATGGTGGGGAATATTCTTCAAATTCTATTTGGAATACCTACAGTAAATATGGAAATGAGTACAATAGCTATTCTCCATTTAATGAATACTCTTTGAATCCGCCAATAGTAATTAAAAATAATCGTGTGGTTGCAAAACTTACTGTTAATGATTCTATATCAAATGCATTAAATCCGTATGTGTTAAAAGCATGTAATTTTTAATCTTAAAAATAGCCCTCAGTTGAGGGTTATTTAACATAAAATCTCTTATGTGAAGCAATCTTTGTAACTCCAAAATAGAAATGTCCGGTTTCTCCAAAGTAAAAATGTCCGCTTTTAGATAACTTTAGCAACTCGATAGACAGTTGCAACTCCACAATTCACTGCTTTTGCAATTTCTTCCTTAGTCATATTGCCAGCCACCAGCAGTTCTTTTATTCGTTTATGTTTAGCCTCATTAGCCTTCTTACCTGTTGGCTTGTAACCTGAACGCGCTAGGCCCTGCTTAATACGTTCTATACGTTTCTCATTGTCCAGGCGAGCCATTGTTGCCAGGAGATCAATCAACATATTATTGATGAGTTCCAGAATTGAATGAGTAATGCTGTCACTGGCTTGAATCATTTGGTAGGTAGTAGGAAGATCTGCTACGACTAAACGAAGTCCCTTTTCCTGGATCCTGCGCTTCAGCTCTTGAAAATCTCGTTGGGTTAGGCGTGATAAGCGGTCAATACTTTCAACTAACAAGGTGTCACCCTGATTTGCTTCTGACAGTAGCTTATTCAATTCAGGTCGGTCTAACTTCGTACCACTATAGTTTTCCACGTACACAATGGTTTCGCCCAAATTCAAGTTTTGGTTTAGATCCTGAAGAATCTGCAAAGCCCTTTTTGCATCTTGATCTTTAGTTGAAGCTCGTAGATAAATACGTGTATTCATTTCTATCATTTAGTCTTAATTCGATTAGGTTAATGATAATACTATCATTTAATTATTTTACTAAGTTTAATGACAGGTATTATATGCGATTTGGCTTGCTATCATTCAGCTATACTCTTTTGATAAAAAAAGCATGACTAAAAGCCATGCCTTGGGAATTCGTATAACAGCCCTTATGTTAAATCAGGTTTAAAACTTAATATCATGTGAATTAAAGTAGGTCGGATCAAACTCTATCTCTCCTATTTCATCCTCGATAATTTGCATGTAATCGTCATATCTTGGATGTTTGGGGTCTTGTAATGCATCTAAAATATCAAGATATCCAAAAATTCCTCCAATATCTTCAAATGGAGCATGATTTTGACCATCTATACAACATGGATATTTTTTATTTAAATCAGGAGATTGTCTGCTTTCTACAGTAATCAAATGTTCCCAACAATCGCCAAAATCATATGTATATATAATTTTTTTACCTACACGTAGAACTTCTTTCAATTTTTGTCTTTTATTGATCTTTTCATGCTTAATAGTCGTGAATTCATGTAAATGGCTATCTTCCCAATCAAAAGCAGATTGAATTGCCTTATGGAGCCTAGATAAAGTAGCTGCCGATGAAATTTGAATAGTTCTCCAGATTTCAGGATCACTACCTAGCAGACTAATTTTTAATTGAAAAACTTCATCAGAAGATTTGAGCTTTACAGTTCCCATAACAGCCTAGTTCTCAAAAAATAGTTTTAGTAAATCTAAAATTAACATAATACACCTTATACGAAGTACACTTGTATATTAAAATTTAAATCAATAACTTAAAAAATTCATCCTGATCATAAAAACCGCAAAAAGCCGATTTTGAAATAAGTCGGCTTTTTTATGATCGGTTTTGATAGTTCTTGCCAACACTTTTGCTCAAAAAACACTCAAAACCCAAAATCACATACACTCTATAAGGCTTTCAGCCTAAAAACAATCCACAATTTTTGCGGATAAACCTTGGGGTAAGTTTTGAGCAATGTTGTACGCTCAGGCTGACATGAATTAAGGAACATTGCGTCTATGTCATCTCTGCGAATTTTCTTATGATGGGGACATAGAGAACAGGATGTTCCAACACATAAAACAATAATGATAAGTGCAACACCAGGACGTGAGGTACGACAGGAGTTATACCTAAACACCTAATACGAAAAAGCCCGACAGGATGTCGGGCTTTTTTATTATCTAAACTTCTTAAATTAAAGTTGGATGAGCATCTAAAATACGAATTAAAGTCGCTGCAGGACCAGTCGGATAGCGACGGCCTTGTTCCCAGTTTTGCAGGGTTCTCGCGCTGATATGCAAACGTGCAGCAAATTCAGCCTGGGTTAAGCCTGTTTTCTCACGTACTTCTTTAATATCCGGTAATTCAAGCTCTGTGACTCGACTTGCCTTTATCTCCTTACGCTTGATGGCACCAGCTTCTTTGATTGAAGCAACCAGGTCATCAAATAAGTTGTTATCCATGAAATTGCTCCTTTACTAATTGACGTAGAATCGAGGTTTCTTTGTCTGTCAGATTATCTTTCACAGACTTTGGATAAGCCACCAGGAAAAAGATCTGATCATCTTCTGTAACCCAATAATAGATCACACGGATACCGCCACTTTTGCCTTTATTGCCCTGAGCACAACGTACTTTACGAATTCCACCACCATTCTTGATTAAGTCGCCCTTATCAGGCTGTACCAAGAGATCTTGCTGGAGCTGACGATACTCTTCATCACTCACAAGCTCTTTGATTTGCTTAGTAAAAATACTGGTTTCAATGAATAACATAGGTTTAAGTACGTCAATGGCGTATAAGAATTTTAGCAGTTTTAGAATAAAAAAACGAGAGCTGTGAACTCTCGTTTCGCATAAGCAAAGGCTTACAAATATAAATATTAGGTATAAAAAACCCGCATGATAGCGAGTAGGTCCTGATATTTCATTCAGACTATAGATTTTATAAAAACTATATTTCTAGATGATTTTAAATATTTTTCCACTTAAGGTACTTTGAAAAAGCATTTCAAAACTAGGTCGAATATCTTCACCATCAACGGTGATATGTTTTATATTCAAATGAGATTGTGTGTTGGCAAACTCATGATCCACTGTGGCTTGAATAGCGTGTTTAACGCCAAACTGGTCTTTTACGCTGAGAGTCTGTTTAAACATATATATTTCCTTAAAAAAATTGCAGTGGAAATCCCACATAAATTATTGATGTTTAAAAATTTATCGCTAAGCAACTTTATGATTTAATTTAAATAGCTGATTTAGAGAAGTGTAAAATGTACGGCCATCCAAATTTAAATCAACTTCGATTCCAGATTCCAGTAGAACTCTTTTACCTACTTCGATTTGTTTTAAACCTTGACGTGTATTTTGCATTTTATGTAGAGGAATTAATGAAACAATAATTTCAGTACCATTTTTAGATTTTGCAATTAAATCATTTACTTTTAACAACTTATATCCTATTTTTTAGAGATTTTTTCAATTTTGAAAACATTTTAAAGCTTAAAAAAAGCACTTATGAGTGCTTTTTATTACTGCTTATTATTACTTAGATAGCAACAATATTTACAGCATTCGGTCCTTTTTGACCTTGAGCTACACTGAATTCAACTTGCTGGCCTTCAAATAAGGTCTTGAAACCTGAACTCGCGATTTCGCTGAAATGAGCAAAAACGTCTGGACCTGATTCTTGTTGAATGAAACCAAAACCTTTAGTTTCGTTAAACCACTTAACAGTACCTTTAACAACATTTGAGTTTGACATAATATATCCTACTAATTTTTAATAATTTTTTAGTCATTTTATTGACTGATTAATAACTTTGAAAATAATAAAGAATGAGACTTAAAATCTAAAAAACGAAGGATTATGACTAAAACTGCGATACTTAAGGAAGATTTACCGAAACAAGACTTTTTTTCTAGTTAAGTTAAATATACAGTAAAAATAAAAATAATCAAGTTTTTTGATATAAATATTAATTTTTCTTATAAAATCCATATTTTTTCTTTAAAAATTAATTAAATTCAATAAGTTATTTATTATATTATTTAATATTTTCTTTAACATAAAATCTCTTATGCGAAATTACATACCAACTTTAACCACATTGTGGACAGGTTGGAGTTTAGAGATAAGAAAAATTTCTAGAGCATTTGCTAAATAAGCCCTATCACGTTCAAAGCCTATCGTAATGATGGATCCAGCATCTTTTAATCTTGGATCTATCGCAATATATTCAGTTTTATCTTCATTCCATCGGCAATATTTCATTACCCTGGCGCTTAAGCCATTACCACGATAACGGCCAGCACCTCTAGAAGTGCCAACACCGATATAAGTCACTAAATCCCCTTTGATAAACGCATATACACCTTGTTTATCGTAATTAGGAATTTTCCCAAAATTAAAATGTACTGGTGACCATTCAGGAGGCGTTCCTAATAGATCTACATTCCAGTGATGTTCAAAAAATAATTCTGTATTACGTATTAACTCATTAAGTGTTGGATCTTCCACTACTCATCTCTCAAAATTTATAAATTAAAAAGCTTTCGGTCACGCTCATCTGTCAAATACTTATCCATCTGAGCAATTAGTTTAGCTCTGGCTTGTTCATCTTCTTCAGTGATTTTTAGCATGCAGGATCCAATTAAAATTTTGCGTCTGGTATCGTCCTTTCGTGCCTGTTCTTTCTCTTTGGCACGTTCTCTTGCCAGTGCTGCCTGTCTTTGAGCCTTTAACTGCTTTAGCTTTTCTTCCTGTGCCTTGATTTTGCTGTCTAGTGTTTCAGTAACGCTCATTAATCCAATACCATCATCCTGGGAAACCATCCCTAACATAAGCGCACTTGAATATGCATTCAAGGTGCTATATGTATAGTAATGTTTTCCTCGAAGAGCGCACTTATGCAAACTTCGTTTGCAAGTCCGATTGGGGTCTCCCCCAATACCCCGACAACCGTATTCACGGTTGTATTTCACTACGTGAAAATTTAAAAGCGAAAAATAGACATGGCGATTTACCACTTTTCAGTCAAAACCGTAGCACGATCAGCAGGGCGTTCCGCCACTGCTGCGATTGCCTATCGGGCAGGTGAAAAGATCTATTGTGAACGTGAAGGCCGAGAACATGACTACAGCCGAAAAACTGGTGTGGAATACAAAGAAATTTATTTACCCGAAAGCGCACCACAGCATTTAAAAAATCGAGAAAAACTCTGGAACGAAGTTGAACAACGGGAAACCCGAAAAAACTCGACTGTGGCCCGGGAATTTGAAATTGCCTTTCCAAGTGAACTGAACCAGGAACAACGTCTGGCCATGCTTGAAGAATTATGTGCCAGCATCGTGGAAAGACATCAGGTAGCAGTCGATGCCTGTATTCATGCACCGCATACCGGATCCGGCAGTGATGAGCGCAATTATCACGCCCATATCCTAATGAGCACACGTAAACTTACGCCAGAAGGTTTTACAGAGAAAACCCGGGAACTCGATCAGAAACACAGTGGAGAAATCGATCACTGGCGTGAACACTTTGCCGATATCTGCAATGTGCACCTGGATCTGGCCGGATCCACAGCCCGGGTCGACCACCGCAGCTACAAAGACCAGGAGAATGGCCTGGAAGCCACCCTGCACGAAGGACCGAAAGTCACCGAACTACGTAGAAGAGGCATCGAAACCGAAATCAGCCGAAGCAATGATGAAATCAAACAGAGAAATCAGGCTCAGTTGCAATACGACAAAAATATGGGCGTTCTAATTGCTGAAAATGAGATAAAACTCAGCACACTGAAAACAGAACAGCAGATCCAAATCAAAAATAGCGCTAAAACGCCACCAATTGACGAAAAAGCCCTGTTTGAGGAAAAACAGAGGGAAACCCTTGGCAAAGTGCTAAAACGCGAAATCAGCGCAAAAGACGCGAATTTAGACCTGGATTTTATGCAGTGCAATCTCAAACAAGCCGAAATAAACCTGACCAAGCACCACAAACATCAAAACGAGTTCAATCAGCAGCTTGCCCAGGAGATCGTGAAAAGTGGACTCAAGCAAAGTCATGACAAATTGCAAAGCCTGGTCGATCAACACAACGAATTAACCCAGAACAAACCCTTACTGTTTGGAAAAAAAGCCTGGGAAGCCCAACGTGATGAGATCTACCAAGAACACAAAAAGCTGAAAGGTCAGCATGAACACCAGAAAAAACATGGTGTGAAGGATTTATTGGAGAATGAAAAGTTCAAAGAACATGCCTGGAAGCAGTACCAACAACAACATCCGGCCAAAGCCAAGCAATACCAGACTCTATACCCATCCTATCAAGTCATTAAAAAATGTGTGGATGAGATCAAAGCAGAACAACAAATGAAACTTAGACAAGAACAACAGCTCAAAGCAAAGCAACATGCGCCAAAAATGAAATCTCGTGGCATGAGTCGATAAACAGAGCGAATGTCTACGAGCGAACTGAAAAAATTTGCTTATCCCTTTCCCTGATTACAAGCTCTCTATCCATCAATCACCTGCTTTACAGAGCATCCCGAATGGGTGCGAACTTTCCAAATTTGATTCCTAAACCGAGCGTAGCGAGAAAAAAAAGCTTATGAGCGAAGCGAATTCCGAGTTGCTTTTGCTTTTTCTAAAATTCACGAAAATATGAACCAAAAATTGCCCCGACGAATCGAGCGAAAGCGAGATTCAATAGAGTTTGAGCGAACGAAGTGAAGCGAAAACCAAGGGCAATTTTTCACTCCTTGGGCTTTTAATTATTTTAAAGTTTTTAAATGCTTTTAGATATGCTGAAAGCCTTTGTTCACAATGCTTTTAAGGTTTATATGACACCGTTTACCTTGCAATATGACACCGTTTACCTTGCAATATGACACCGTTTACCTTGCAATATGACACCGTTTACCTTGCTTATAGCACTAAAATTAATTATTGTGTCATAGCATAATAATTAATACTGGTGCTTC